>JASEEV010000005.1 GCA_030019435.1 Methanocellales archaeon
AAGCTCTATTGTGGGCGTTTAGTGATTGTCTATTTCGCTTAACTGAACACTACCATCTTATCCACCCGAAGCGAGCCCGCCAATTGAAACTAACGACATATTAACGCATTGCGTTGATACTTTTTGATAGAAAAGTGTATGAATTTACTTGCCGATCTTCTCCTTGAGTTGACAGATAAGCTTAAATATGCTCAGAAAGAAGTATGGCGAAGGCTGATAGGATGATGTTTTACGATCTGGCGACGCCAGCATTTCTTACAATCGCATTTATACTAGAACTCTTGGGAATCATCATCATATGCTATGGGGTTGGGGTCTGCACGCTGAAGCTAATTAGACAAGCTCCCAAACATCCATCGCTCAGCCATGAGCTAGTGAACTATCTAGCACTATCGCTGGATTACATGCTTGGAGCCGAAATCATAAGGACGGTCGTCGCTAGGACCATCGAGGAGCTGATCATAGTGGGTACGATCATAGTTCTGAGAGGGGCTCTCGGATACCTCATTCGTCAAGAGGTAAAAGACTAGATCATCTTCTTCTTCACGAGAAACTCTGCGTTCAGCACAGATGCGCCTGCTGCACCTCTGATCGTATTGTGTCCCATTGCGATATATCGTATGCCATCTCTGATTCTTCCGACAGACACGCTCATGCCATGACCAGCATCCCTGTCCAGTCTGGGCTGCGGTCTGTCCTCTGCATCGTGCACGATGATCGGTTTTTCTGGCGCGGTCGGAAGTCCTTTTACTTCATCGCATCTGAATGTACGAAACGCATCCCTGACCTCTTCCGGCGTGGGGTTCTCCCTCATCATGACCCATATTGCCTCAGTGTGTCCATCTAGCACAGGAACCCTATGACAACTTGCGCTTATTGAGAAATCAGCATTTTTCACTTTAGAACCATCGAACTCGCCCAAGATCTTCTGTGCCTCGCCCTCCACCTTCTCCTCCTCATCTTTGATGTATGGAATCACGTTATCGAGGATTGCCATTGACGTCACTCCTTCATAACCAGCACCCGAGACGGCTTGCATGGTTGCAACGTACACCCTTTCTATGTCGAAGCGCATCAATGGTTTCAGCGTGAGCGCCATCACGATCGTAGTACAATTTGGATTGGTGATTATGCATCCATCCCAATTGCGATTGTCTCTTTGTATTTTTATCAAGCCCAGATGATCTGGGTTGACCTCGGGTATCATGAGGGGTACATCGCTCTCCATTCTGTACGAGCTGGCGTTGCTCGCTACTACAAATCCCGCCTCCGCAAATCTGGGCTCGTCCTCTCTCGCGATGGATGCTGGTAGCGCGGAGAACACGATCTCAGCATCTACCTCATCCGGAGCGGTTGGAAGAACATCTAACTCTCCTATCTCATCTGGAAGCTGGGTCTCAAGCCGCCAGTTTACAGCATCCGCATATCTTTTCCCAACGCTTCTCTCTGAAGCAGTTACACACGTCAACGCAAACCACGGATGTCTGGCTAATAGCTGGATGAATCTTTGCCCTACTGCTCCAGTTGCACCGAGAACTCCTACTTTGATCATAACGAAATCGCACCTGTCGAGCAAACATCAACGCATATACCACATTCGACACACACAGAATCGTCAACCGAAGCGGTATCATCGTTCAATAAAATGGCTGCCAAAGGACACACATCTACGCATGCCCCACATCCTATACACTTATCTGAATCGACTTTTGCTGCCATGATAATTCCCTATATTCCGAGGACATTGTCCATCGAATGTATCCCTTTCTTCGCATTGACGACCCATCTTATCGCTTTGAGAGCGCCAGAGGCAAACGCCTGCCTACTATGCGCTCTATGCACGATCTCCATTCGTTCACCATCTCCAGCAAATAGAACGAGATGATCGCCAACGATGTCTCCGCCTCGGACGGCATGGACCCCGATCTCATCCTCTCTTGGGCAGAGTCCTTCTCGCCCATATATAATTTTTCTCCCCCCCAAGGCATCGCTTATTATCTTTGCTGCACGCGTTGCAGTACCACTGGGTGCATCCTTTTTGTGCCGATGGTGGGCCTCGACGATCTCGACATCATAGTCCTTGAGATGTTTGGCCGCCTCTTCTATCATCTTCCAAAACACGTTCACACCAACAGAGAAATTTGGAGATATGACCGCTGCCACTTTTTCATCGATCGCCCTCTCCATTTTGGCTCGTTGCTCAGGTGTGAATCCAGTCGTGCCTATAACCAAATTCACGTCGTGCTCGGCTGCAGATATCGCATTCTCCACCGCTCCAGATGCAGTGGTGAAATCGACCAATACATCCGGCTTTGTTTTTGTGAGCACTTCATCGATGTCTTTTACGTCTGAAACTCTTACCCCTCCCACATCTGTGCCGATCTTTCTAATCTCAAACGCTGCCACGAGCTCCATGTCGCCCTCTTGTAGAACGTTCTGTGTTATCAAGGAACCCATACGTCCGCAAGCCCCACAGACGGCGACTTTGATCATAGCATCACCAATGATTCTAAGACGCTCCTTAGCTTGGTTGCGTTCTCTTCACTTAGTGGAGAGAGCGGGAGGCGGAGTTCGCCTGCAGCTAAACCCAGCCAACCCATTGCGGTCTTTACTGGAATCGGATTTGTCTCTAAGAACAGGGCGCGGAACAAAGGCGAGAGGATGTGATGTAGCTCTCTAGCCCTATCTAGCTTGCCATCCAAGAACGCACTTACCATGTCGCTCACTTGCCTCGGAATGATGTTCGCCGCTACGGATACCACTCCTTTGCCGCCCAATACCAGGATTGGAAGTGTGAGCGAGTCATCCCCAGAAAGCACGATGAAATCCTGCTCACGCGTTAACTCGATGATCTTGGAAACCTGGGTAATATCTCCGCTAGCCTCCTTGATCCCGATGATGTTCTCAACTTTCGCGAGTTCAGCCACGACATCTGCAGTCATGTTCTTTCCGGTCCTGGAGGGAACGTTATACAGTATGATCGGAATGTCACATGTTTCCGCGACGGTCTTATAATGCTTGATCAAGCCAGCATCGGTCGGCTTATTATAATATGGTGTGATAAGCATCGCAGCATCTGCGCCTGCATCGGCGGCATATTTTGTGATCTCAATCGCCTCTTTCGTGTTATTCGAGCCGGTTCCAGCGATGACGGGAACGCTGGATGCATCTATGGCAATATCGATGATGTTCTTTTGCTCTTGGTGCGAGAGCGTGGCAGCCTCACCAGTGCAGCCGGCTGGCACAATGCCGGAGACCCCATTCTCGATGACGAACGCTATGTTCGAGCGCAAGCCATCCTCATCCACTTTGTCATCTTTGGTGAATGGTGTGACAAGCGCCGGAAAGACCCCTTCAAACATCTTCTTCACCTCTTAGATTTTAATTTGCGGGTTATATACCCTGCAACCCTATTTCTGATCACCTTGCTTTCGACATCTGTATGCTCAGACACGAGCTTCTTGTTCTCGTCGAAATCCGCTCCAAATACACCTGGACGCTCTTGTATCAGTCTGTCCCCGACGTTTTTGATGTATGTTGGTTTAACTCCTATCCTCATTCCCCCCAGCATTATTTATCGTTTTGCTATTTTAACCACTTTTTGGGCGACATCTGTGGCAGAACATCCCAGAACTCTTATCATCGGCTCTTTTCCCACGCTGCCCAGGTCATAGATGATGTCTGGAACGGATCCAAATTCTTTGATCGCAGTAGAAATTCCCCACTCCATCGTGTCCACACCTTTTGGCTCCTCCTTTCTGTCAAACGAAGCAATGCTAAGCTTCAGTCTTTTGCACCTTGATAGAATGCTTGGTGAATATTTTATATTCATGCCCCCCCTCATCTTTTCATCGAATTGCATTGTTGCAAGAATAAACCGTGCGACATGGCTGCTCGCGCCAAAATCGACTTCTCCTACGGCTCTTGCACCGTCGATGCGCACGATTCTTCCCCTGACAGCAGCCACATCTTTTATGGAAGTTGCACCCTTGATGGCCATCCCGATATTGCTCCCAACCTCTGGAATTAGCTTTGAGAATTCATCACATTTTTCCAACAATGAAACAGCGTTCCGCACATCTTTCAGCACATCGTATCGTTCCGTCTCCCTGAGAATCAACGCTAAGGGATTTACCGGACTGCTGCCATCTCCAACGTTCATTCCACCCTTGATCGATGCTACGACGAACTCCTTTGCCTTCATGGCAGCTTCTCTTAGGGCGAGCCCCTTTGCCAAGTATGCAGTAAGAGCGGCTGAATACGTACACCTAGCACCATGCGTGCCCTTATTGATTCTCTCTCTTTCTATCAATTCAAATCCACCATCATATAACACATCAATGCCATCAAGATGTCCGCCCGTGACTATTACCGCATTAGCGCCCAAATCATGTATTTTGATTGCAGCTTTTTTGCACTCTCTCGGTCGATCACCTTCATACCACTGATAAGAGCAGCCTCAAAGACGTTTGGCGTCACAACCGTTGCCAGGGGAATAATTCACCCACTGAGATGGCATTTCGTCGAAGCAGGCATCCACCTGTCTCTGCCTTCATCACCGGATCGACCACCAACGGCATCTTGTGCTCTCTCATCTGCTGAGCTACAGCTCTTACTATCTCCGCTGAGGAGAGCATGCCAGTTTTTGTATGATCCACGATGACCTCTATGGGCAAATCATGGACGCTCTGCACCCCAAGTGTGTTTTGTGCCGTGACCGAGGTAATTGCGCAGGTGCCATGCACACCTAATGCGGCAAAGGTATTCAGATCCGCTTGGATGCCCGCACCACCTCCACTATCAGAGCCAGCTATGTTCATTACGCACCTCATGTCAACCATTAGAGAGTGGGGCTTATTATTTAAAGGAGTATCTTGTTGTATAGGAAGGACGTGATGGCGTGTACAAGTTAATGGTCTTTGATATGGATGGAACGCTCCTTGATGGTAGGACCATTTACGTCTTAGCTAAAAAGCTGGGTTTTGAAGAACGTCTGCACAAGATCATCAGCTCAGATCTGCAGAAGTGTGAAAAGACGGTTGAGATTGCCAAGCTTCTCAGTGGACTGTCTGTTGCATGTTTCCTAGATGTATTCGATGAAATCCCCCTTCAGACCGGCGCCCAAAAAGTTATCGTTGCAGCCAGAAAAGCTGGTATGATGACGGTTATAGCGACGGATAGTTATCAACTGGCTGCGAATCGGTTGGCAAAAAGACTCGGTATTGATAGAGCATTTGCAAACGAGTTGGAATTCAAAGCTGGAAAGATCACCGGTAGGATCAAGCTGAACAATGATAGATTAGAGCCTCGCATGGCTGGTTGTAAGGTCCATTCCGTCTGCAAGCGAGATATTCTGCATAAACTATGTGATGAGCTGGGGATCGCTCCTGCTGAAAGTGTGGCAGTTGGCAACGCCCCTAATGATAAATGCATGATAGAGGATGCCGGCTTAGGAGTTGCATTCGAGGCACCGGCAGAGCTAAATGAAGTTGCCGATCTAATATTGGACGATGACCTGAGCAAAATGTTGGATCACTTGAGGGAATGAGATGCACGACTTCGACCATACGGACTTTGAATTGCCCGATCTGCTTCAAGAGAAAGAGGATGCCAAGATATCGGTCATCATCCCCTCTTTTAAGGAGGAGGCCCTAGGAGGGGTGATCGCTAAGACCGGAGAACTGGTCAATGCAGGGCTAATTGACGAGATTTTGATGGTGGAAGGCTCGACTCTCAACGGAGAAATTGACTACGAGACGATCAGAGTCGCTGCTGAAGCCGCCTTGGACTCGCTTGAAGATTTTGATACCTTTAAGGTGATCCATCAAAGCCTGCCAGAAATATGCGCACTCTTGGAGACCAATGTGACACATGGGAAGGGGGATGCACTCTACAAGGGAGTTGCATGCTCTCAGGGGGATATTCTGGTTTTTCTTGATGCAGACATCATGAACATAGAGGAGCGCTTTGCCAGGGGCTTGGTAGGCCCAATCCTCTCCTTCGAGGAGATTCTTTTCTCAAAGGCTTATTACCATCGCCCCAAGTTCAAGATGAGGGGCAAGACGATCTTCGGCGGGCGAGTGACAAGGCTGTACATGCTCCCCATCCTGAAAATTTTGTGTCGGGTGTACAATGTCTTAGAGGGTCTGGAGGACTTCACATATCCGCTGAGCGGCGAAGTTGCGCTGACGAGAGAAGTTTTCGAGTCTCTAGCGATGCCACACCATTACGGCATTGAGATAGCGATGCTGATAGAAATCTATGAAAAATTTGGTTACGAAACATTCTCTCAGGTTGACCTGCGCGAGCACATTCATCACCATCGATCAGATAAAGCCCTTGCAGAGATGGTGGAGCAAATTACTAGGGCGCTGTTTTGGTTCGTGCGCGAGAACTTTTACCTTGATTTTGGGGAGGAAATGAGGCGAAGGAGCATCATCGATCTGTATAGGTCTCGCGCCTTTGAGGGGCTGAAGACCGTAGACGATTTCAAGCGGATTGAGGCTTATAGGAGAAGCCTTGCTAGAGGCCTAAAAACGCTGCACGAGTTTGAGATGAGACTCCATCCCCCCTTCGCGAAACGCCAAACTATGAAAAACGCAGGGGCAAGCTTCACAAACGTACAGTCAAGTTCACTCATAAGATCGCGAGCCAGCTCTAGAAACGTAGAAGGATGCGCAGGTCGTTGAGATTCGTTCCCGTTCGTCCCGTCATGATCAGGTCACTCATCTTTTTGAAGAAGTCATATGAATCGTTGTTTTCTAGGAACACCATTGGGTTCAAGCCCAATTCTCCAGCTCGCCTGAGCGAGTTACCATCAGCTACCGCTCCTGCTGCATTCGTAAACCCATCGATCCCATCAGAATCGACAGAAGCGATGACAATTCTTTCCTCAGCGATCTCATCCACACAGGCTAGAACGAACTCTTGGTTTGGTCCTCCCTTGCCTGAGCCTTTGACCTTGACGGTCGTCTCGCCCCCGCTGATCAGGCATGATACCTTCATCTTTTTGATAGCCTCTAGCTGTTTTGCCCCCTCCACTCTGGACTCTCCTGTAACGGCATCCAAGATCATAGATGAGTAGCCTAGCATCTGCGCTTTTTCTTTGGCGGCGGATAACATGATCTTGCTATCTAGAATTATCTCGTTATGGACTTTCTCGAAGACTGGATCTGCTGCCTTCGGCGTCTCCGCCAGATTGCCCGCTCGTCCTTCTTCTAATACCCTCCGGACATCTGGTGGCACTCTTGCCCAGAGATCATATTTTCGTAGTATCTCAACCGCATCTGCGTACGTGGACTCATCCGGAGTGGTGGGTCCAGAGGCGATGACATCCGCTCTATTGCCCACGACATCGGATATGATCAAGCTTGCCAGTCTTGCTTGCACTCTGGCCGCTAACTGACCCCCCTTGATCTGAGATAAGTGCTTGCGCACCACATTGATCTCATCGATTCTGGCTCCTGACCTGAGGAGGAGCTCATTTGTCTTTGCCGACGATCTGATGGACACTCCTTGTTTGGGAAGTGTTAATAGGGCGGATCCTCCGCCTGAGACCAGGCATATGACGAGGTCATCGGACTTTGCCTTTTCAGCCAACTTCAACAAACTTTTCGTCGCAAAGACGTTCTTTTCGGCTGGGACAGGGTGTTCCCCAATCAAAATCTTGATCCTTTTCGTTGCTTGAGGAGATGTGGTGATGATCGCTCCATCACATATCCTGTCGCCCAGAATATTCTCCAGCTCAACGGCCATCTGTCCAGATGCCTTTCCAAATCCCACTACAAAAATCCGGTCCACACTCAGATCAAGATGTTCGATGGCATGCTGCAGAGCCCTTCTGGGATGAGCAGCCTGTAAGGCATGCTCCATAATGTCGAGAACATCAGCTCGCGCTTTTTTGAACTCGGTGGTAGCGTTTGACATCAGCTCCATCTTGTTCTGGATCATGTCAATAGATTTCTTTTAGATATGGCATCAACGTTTCGAACGTCTCTGCTTGCTCCTTGATGACGGTCTCAGCCTTTCTGGTGCTCATGTCTTGGGTTTCTAGCACGAAATGGGCATATCTACCCAGCCATAGATCGTGTAGGGCATCGAGAATTATGCTCTTCTTTTTTTCCGTCTCCGCTCGCTTGTATGCGGCTGCCATATGATATACCGTTTTTGCCCATGTCTCTGGGTCGAACTTCCGCTGTTGCGTGCATGCATGCACTTTTTTGAAGACACCTTTGGGCAACATCTGCTCTAATAAATCCCTATGGATTTTAAATCCTTCTTTGAAATGGAAAATCAGCTTCATTGGGTCTACTTGCACTGGAACTGGTCTCTGTCCGTAGTAATGAGCATTTCTCCTCCTCTGGATTTTCACCTTCCACTCAACCCTCTTCCAGTCATTCTCATAGTATTCCATCAAGTCAAATAGCGTGCTGACCACCTGTTGGAACATTGCACTCAGCTGATTGCGCACGTCGATATATCTCGTAACTGACGAATGTATCTTCAGTCCTAGGAAGGATTCTCGGATGTTCATTCGCTCTGCTGCAGCGACGGTCGTTATGGATATATCAGCGCCAAAATGGTGTGGGAAGATCGGGTGGCGGAGCAGCCTTTCAGCTAACCTGCGAGAAAGGGCATAGTCGCCGCCGATGGGTTGTCTGATGTTCGCTTTGAATACCGAGCGGATGAGAGGATAAGCGATATTGTTCGTGATCACGCCATCGTATTTATCTCTGATGTAAAACGGGACGACGAGATCGGCGCCAAACAAGATAGGCTCGGACAAGTGAGCCATCCAGGAAGGCGAAACGCTGAGCAAGTCACCATCCACCAACATGATGCATTTAGCATCCGTCGCCATGGCGATCTCGAACGTCGTGCGAATCGCACTCCCTTTTCCAGCCTCACCTACGTCTTCTGTCACGATCTTTTCGATGGCGGGCGGTAGCGAGAACATCCTGGCTAACTCCCTCGTTCGGTCGCTTGAGAATCCATTGGAAATGACCACTAAGCTGTTGACTTCTTCAAAATATCTTTGGAGTCCCATGCCGACTACGTTCAACGTATGGACGATGGTCGTTTCAACGTCCTTCGTGGGAATGCCGACAACGATATCCACAGGTCCTATCTTATCAACTTGCTCTTGTAAAACCGGCGTTAGAACCATTCCATCCCTGCTATAAACACATGTTAGTAAAACATCTGGTAAATAACCTTTGCGATATGTTTATGAGAAACCTATAAATCAGCACAATCCTCTTATACTTGGGGAGTGTAAATGGGTGAATTCTCTCACATAAAGGTATTGATGAACGGCAGATTCGTGGATTGGGATGATGCCAACGTTCATGTGACTACGCACGCATTGCTCTATGGTACCGGCGTTTTTGAGGGGATACGTGGCTATTACAATGAGGCACGCAAGCAGATGTTCATTCTGAAACTGAAAGATCATGTGAAACGTTTGTTTAAGAACATGCGATTGCTTCGCCTGAGCCTCAGCCTTACAGCTGATGAGTTGGCGAAGGAGATCATAGAGCTCATCCGTCTGAATGACTTCAGGGAGGATGTGTACATTCGTCCAGCCATATATTTTGGTCCTGGCTCGGTCGGATTGGATCCTTCCAGTCATGACATCGATTATTTCGTTTTTGCGATGCCATTTGGAAAGTATCTGGATACAGAAAAGGGAATATCTGCTTGCGTCTGCTCATGGCGTCGAATCACAGATAACATGCTGCCACCAAGGGGTAAGATAATCGGCGCATATGTGAACAGCGTTCTTGCCAAACAAGAGGCAATAGCAAACGGCTATGATGAAGCGATATTGCTGACGAAGGACGACTTCGTGTGTGAAGGCAGTGGTGAGAACATCTTTCTCGTTCGAAACGAGTTGCTGCTAACGCCACCAGTCTATGCAGACATATTGGAGGGCATAACAAGGGCATCGCTCATCGAACTAGCAGGAGACCTAAAGCACGAGGTCATAGAGCGCCAGATAGGAAGGACAGAGCTATATATCGCTGACGAGGTCTTTTTGTGCGGCACGGGTGCGGAAGTAACGCCAGTAGTGAGCATAGACGGACAACTGATAAATGACGGAAAGATAGGACCGATCACGAAAGAGCTGAAGGACAAATACTTCAAGATAGTCAGGGGCAACGAAAATAGATATGCTAGCTGGTTGACGCCTGTTTACTGAGAAAAAACGATGATGAGTTATGGTCCAGAAAATAAAATGGAGATGGTCCTCGAAAGTTGAGTGTTGGGTAGGCATCCTGATCATAACGCTTCCCCTCTGTCTCGTCTTCTTTTTTGAGTCAGTGTACTTCTTGGCGATCATACCAGCAGGATTTTTTATATTGACACATGGGATGATCAGGGGGATGGACGAAAAAACGGTGTGGAAATTCAGGGTCAACTGGGTGGACCAGGGTGGTAAACGCAAATACAGCAAACCATTTGATAGCGATATCGAGGCATACAAACACTACCTAGAGACACTTCGCTCTAAAAAGCCCGACCAGATTTGGCTTGAAAGTGGTGAGCCGGACTGGCGCCGGATGTCAATGGATGAGATCAAATCGATCAAACGTAAAAAGTGGGTCTCAGAAAAGCTACATATCCTAATAGAGCGTTGAGCCGTTTGAGCGCTATCTCTTAACACGAACTCGTCCACCCGTCATCTGGAGCGATACTCCAATGCTGCGCAAATACTCGGCTGCTTTGCCCTTTCCATGAATCAGTAGTTCAGCGAGGTCATCCACTTCATCGACATCGCAACCCACATAGAACGACTCATATACCTTTAGCGAGAGCCCCTTGTCTTTGGCAATTTGTAGATGATCCAAAAAGCTCATCCCATAGTAATCGACACGAAAAGCAGAGGGATCTCTGAGAAATAAAATATTGGTCCCCCCTCCCCTGCCAGGCGAAATGACCACATCTTCTTTTGAACTTATGATCTCTCGAATATGCTCGCTCCTTATCAGCGGCAGGTCTGCCATGATGATCAGCACGGGCTCAGCTGACTTGGCAATTATTTTATTCAATACAACATTTAGACCCTCATCGCTTACGATAGATGCATCCACTCCAGCCTCTGATAGCGTGGAAACCACATCCTCCAGCATACACTCAGCCAATTCCTCCCTTTCGGACGGGCTCAACAAAGGAGAGAGCCTTGACTTTCCGCCTTTTTTCTTGTATGGAACTATCGCTTTCATAATCGCAAAAGTCTTGTATTTGTATTACTTATGGATGGATATGCTAACTCACATGCCTTATGTCACATTCTCTAAAAACGTTTTCGTTCCAGTCACGAACATTTGTAGAAATAGGTGTGGCTATTGTGGATTTCGGCGTGACATCCATAGCGCAGAAGCGAGCGTGATGACGCCAGATCATGTTGAGATTTTGTTGGAAAAGGGAGTTAGCAGTGGTTGTACCGAGGCGTTGTTCACGTTCGGCGAGCCTAGTGGGGCGGAATTTGGGGAAATGTTACACGAGATCGGTTATTCAAGCTTCATCGAGTACGTGATGGACTTATGCCAGATGGCAATAGATCATGGGCTTCTGCCACACACAAATGCTGGGGTTCTTTGTTATGCTGATATGAGGAAGTTGAAGCCCTTAAATGCCAGCATGGGATTGATGCTTGAGACCACTGGCGAAGTGGATGCGCACAGGGTCAGTCCTGGAAAGGATCCTTGCATGAGGCTGAAGACGATCGAGAATGCTGGGCGGCTGAAAATTCCGTTCACTTCCGGCATCTTGGTTGGAATTGGTGAAACATGGGACGATAGAATGGAGTCACTATTGGCGATAAGAAGACTGCATCTCCGCCATGGTCATATCCAAGAAGTGATCGTTCAGAATTTCGTCCCCAAACCAAATACCCCGATGTCCAATTGCAGAGCCCCTTCCTTGGAGGAGATGCAAAAGGTGGTTGCAATCGCAAGGGCTATATTGCCCCAAGAAATTGCCATACAAGTGCCGCCAAATCTCGTATCTATACGCTCATTGATAGCGTGTGGGGCATCCGACCTGGGGGGAATCTCACCAGTGACGATTGATCACATCAATCCTGAGGCGAGATGGCCCTCTCTGGAAGAACTCCACTCTATGATGGGCGTGGAGTTGAGAGAACGACTGCCGATATATCCTCATTTTGTCCAAGCTGGCTGGTACAGTTCCTCCATCAAGGAATTGGTGAAAAGATATTCAGATGAAAATGGGTTTAGGAGTAAATACTATGATCGATGAAATCCTAGAACGAGTGCAGGACGGCAGGACTACAAGAGAGGATGCATTATATCTGGCATCTCTTCCATCGCACGAGCTCTTCCATCTTGCCGATCAGCTGAGACGAGAGGCAGTAGGCGACACTGTCACATATGTGATCAACAGGAACATCAACTTCACGAACTCTTGCATAGGTGATTGTGCCTTTTGTGCGTTCCGGAGTGAGAACGGATATGTTTTGAGTAGAGAGCAAATTCTGCAGAAAGTGCAAGAAGGCATCGAAAAGGGAGTGACGGAAATCTGCATCCAAGGCGGTTTACTCAGGGGCATGATGCTGGACGATTATTGCGAGATGCTGGAGAGCATAAAGTCCCACTTTGCGGTGCATATACATGCATTCTCACCAATGGAGGTATTTCATGCAGCCAGGAACTCTGCTTTGGACATCACGGACGCACTCAGCGCGCTAAAACATAGCGGGTTGGACTCAATGCCCGGAACTGCCGCTGAGATTCTCGATGACTCCATTCGAAGAAAAATTTGTCCGAACAAGATTTCAACAGATCAATGGATAGAGATCATCACCACTGCACATCGCCTGGGGATCCCAACTACTGCAACCATGCTCTACGGACATGTTGAATCTCTTGAGAATAGAGTCGATCATATTCTCTTAATCAGGGACGTTCAGCGTAAAACAGGGGGGTTTACGGAGTTCATACCGCTTCCCTTTATGGCGAAGAACAATCCACTGGGCAAGGTTGTGTCTCGGGCGAACGGCATCGATATGAGAGTGCATGCCCTAGCCCGCATCCTACTACATCGACACATAAAAAACATCCAAGCGTCATGGGTGAAGCTGGGGCGCAAGCTGGCGCAAACAATGCTTCTTTGCGGGGTCAATGACCTTGGGGGAACGCTGATGGAAGAACACATAACAAAATCAGCTGGAGGAACTTCCGGCGAGTATCTATCACCAAAGGAGTTCGAGGATATTATCACTGGTGTGGGACGCATTCCTAGGAGGCGGACTACGTTATACGAGCTAATCTAACACATAAGCTAATCTAATAACAGGACCATAAAAATCTTCAGAGGGATCGGAGTGGAATTAAGGATTACCAAAGAGATAATAGCTGAACTGGGATTGAGTGAAGAAGAGTTTGAGAAGATTAAAGGGCTTCTGGGAAGGGAGCCAAATTATACGGAATTGGGAATGTTCTCAGCTATGTGGTCAGAACATTGTAGCTATAAGAGCTCGAAGCCAGTTTTAAAACTATTTCCCACCACCGGCGAACAAGTTCTCCAGGGTCCTGGGGAAAATGCTGGGGTGGTAGATATAGGAAATGAGTTGGCAGTAGTATTTAAGATCGAATCTCATAATCATCCAGCCGCTATCGAGCCTTATGAGGCTTCAGCCACCGGGGGAGGAGGATGCATTAGAGATATCATTACCATGGGCGCCAGGCCCGTAGCCCTCCTCGATTCCCTCCGATTTGGAAGATTGACAGGGTCCAGAGTCAAGTATCTATTAGCAGAGGTAGCTAGAGGTTTTACTACCTATGCCAATATTTCTGAGATCCCAGTGGTAGGTGGTGATGTCTATTTTGACGAGTCCTATGAAGGCAATCCCTTGGTCAATGCCATGACGGTAGGATTCATGCGGCACAAGGATATGGCCAAGGCTAGGGCGACAGGCGTAGGCAATTTGGTGTTGATAGTTGGAGGAGCTACGGGCAGAGATGGCGTTGCCGGGGCTGCTTTTGCCTCTAGAGGGCTGGATGAGGAATCGGGTGAGAAGAGATCGGCCGTAGCTGTTGGTGATCCAAAGATGGGTAAGCTAGTTAGAGAGGCATGCTTGGAATTGATTCAGCGAGGCCACGTTGTAGGCATGCAGGATATGGGTGCTGCTGGACTGACCTGTTCAGTATGTGAGACCGCCTATAAGGGCGGGACAGGTATAGAGATTGATATATCCTTGGTTCCGCGCAAAGAGGAAAAGATGACACCATATGAGGTGATGCTTTCAGAATCTCAAGAGAGGATGTTGGTGATAATAGAAAAGGATAGACTGAATGAAGTAAAGGAGATATTCTCAAAGTGGGGTGTGCTGGCGACCGTTATAGGTAGGGTTACAGATGATGGAATGGTGCGGGTAAAAGAGCGCAACAAGGTGGTGGCTGAAGTACCGGCTGCGGCACTGGTTGAAGCACCCGTGTATCATTTAGAAGAAAAAGTTCCGGAATACCTAAAGGTGACAAGGGAATTCAATATCAGCGATATTCCAGAACCAGACGATTATGCTCAGGTACTTTTAAACATCCTCTCCTCTCCCTCTATAGCTAGCAAAGAATGGATCTATAAGAAAGGCGATCCAAAGCTTACCCAAAATATTCAAGTCGGTCCCGGCTCAGATGCAGCTGTTATTCGCCTTCCTGGGACGGAGAAACTCATTGCAGTAACAGTGGATTGTAATGCCCGCTACGTTTATCTCAACCCATATATGGGCGGAGAGATCGCTGTGGCAGAGGCAGCGAGAAATCTGGTCTGCGCTGGTGCAAAACCTTTAGCCATTACGGATTGCCTGAACTTTGGCAACCCGAGGGATCCTGAGGTATTCTGGCAGTTTAAACAATCCGTTTTAGGCATTAGCGAGGCATGCAGGGCGCTTGAAACCCCCGTCGTAAGCGGAAATGTGAGTTTTAACAACGAAAGTCCAAAGGGTTCAGTCGATCCAACGCCTGTAATAGGAATGGTGGGTCTGATCGAAGACAGCTCAAAGGTAATGACTCAACATTTTAAAAATGAGGGTGATGCAATCTTCATTTTGGGCGAGACCAAGGAAGAGTTGGGTGGAAGCGAATATCTAAAGCTGATCCATGGTTTGAAGAAAGGTGACGCTCCAGCTATCGACTTGGAAGTTGAAAAGAGGCTTCAGGAGACTGTGCTCCAAATGATAAAGGAGGGCCTAATTAACTCTGCCCACGATTGCTCTGAAGGGGGCCTTGCAGTGGCATTGGCGGAATGTTGCATTTCCCATCCAACCACTAAGTTTGGGGCAACTATTAATCTAGACAGCTTGCCATCGGTAAGGACAGATGCACTGTTATTTGGCGAATCTCAATCCCGAGTCGTAGTGAGTTGCAGTCCAGAAAAGGTAGATGAGTTAAAAAAGATGGCTCAGGCAAATAATGTACCTGCTTGGGAGATGGGCAAAGTGGGCGGTGATAAGCTGTCTATAGGAAAATGGGTAGATATCGACATAGCAAAACTTGATAGATCTTGGAGAAAGACGATAGATAACTCTTTAGAGAGAACATAATGATCACTCTTTGATCTTGTCCAACTTCTTCATTATCTTGATGACCTTCTCCTCATACTCTGATTTAATTTCTTGATACTCTTCTTCTGATATCTTTCCCGCCTTGTAGTCATCTTCCAGCTGGCTTAGCACTGAGAGCAACGCCTCCCTCCCCGCCTCCAGCTCTTTGACATCCTCCTTTTTGATATATCCACCTTTCAAGAGGGGTAGGGCTATGAGCACTGCTGCTACGACAGCCACTCCGACATACGGAATGATCTCTCGGCTAGCCCATTCCATGACGATCGATATTCTCTGTGGATGCATGTCGGTCTCAACGAAATGAGCGATGTTCACGCCCCTCCCCTCATCATAGGTGCTTGGGGACATGACCCTTAGATCAGTCGTAGTGGCTTCCACCCCTTTTTTCGTCACAGCAGTCAATATGAGCATGTTTGTGTGATACTGCAACTCTTTTTCAAAAAGGACTTTCTTGTGTACGATTCCCTGCGCAGGAGATGACACAACATAATTCAAATCCATCCTTATCGATTCACCAGGAGGCAGCTCGACCATCCAGTAAACATAATTTCCATCTCTCTCATAACGCCCAGTGCTGTATTCAATGACGCCATCGATGGGAATCCAAGCACTCACTCTACCTACAACTTCATCGCCAGAATTGTTGAACACCATCGACTCTGAAACGGTCAGCTTTCCATATTCTTCTTGCACCACTGTGATATAATGTTCTGTTACCACTACGCCATTTATCTCTCCGCTTGCCATCGGGAGCAGCAATAACAACAAAATGGCGATCGCGATAAGTTTTAACCTCACTTTTTGCCCTTCCTTAGCCTTCTGAGCTCTTTTCTGAGTCTCTCCTCATACTTCTTCCTGACATCCCTGATCTTAGGTCTCTTGTAATCCATACCAGTTATGATTGCTATGCCGACTACCATCATCCCTATTCCTCCCCAAATGAGGTTTGTCATCGGAACAGCTCTAACGTACATATTGACCACGCTTGTATCCATGTATTTGGGGGCTATGAACAATTCTTCAGCGATCATCCTGTTGATGTAAACCGTCGAATAAGATTGTTCCCATTTAAAATCGGTGATGTACTCGATCGCTCCATGATCTATCAGCTTAGCATTCTTGTAAACGTCAAATGTGGCACGAGTTACATACAGGGAGGCTGGATACATGCCAAACGGCTTCCCCTCATATCTATAATCGAGATTTGTCATCTTGATGCTATAGTCGCCAAAATCCCACCGCTCTCCCGGTCTCAGCACTCGTGAATCCTCGGTCACCATGGTAGTGCTGACCATCGCTCCTATCAGGATTAAAACGAGCCCAAGGTGAATCAAATGTGGACTTACGCCCCTCAGCGTAGCCCTCATCGATTTCGGATTTATAGCACGACAGATCTTGTAGCCAATGGCGATCGATGCAAAAACGAGTATTGGAAGCGTGCCATCCAAGTATATGTTCTTGAACGGAGATGTAATCGCACCCATCAACGAAATGATGATTGTTGCACCCACAACGATGAGGACATTGCGTGCTTTAAAATATCTCAGCATCGTGCATACTCCCAATAGTACGACGATCGCTGCAATCGGCACTGCCGCTCTCTTGTTGAAGTAGTCTGCGCCGAGCTCTCCGATCTTCGCTCCGGTCGTAATCAACGTCACAAGCGGTACCAGCAGACCCATAAACAGTACGATTGTGAGAGCAGAAAACACGAGTATTGCCGCCAACATCACCTTTCTTTCGCTAAGATATTCTTCGAAACGCATATATATCACCCAAGGAGGTTATCGTATATGAACGTTGGTGAAATTCTAATAAGGCTCTCTTTCTTGCTTTGTGCTGCAGCAACTGGATATGCGGTATGGCATTATCTTAGTGGGAAAGCAAGTCTGCGCAATCTGTCTAGAAAGACCGAGCTCGGCTGTCTAATCACCACGACATTGAGCGTTTTGTTGTTGACCTATTATTTGTATTCTGTTGATCTGAGATATGTCTATGTGTTCCATCAGTCGAGCATGGACCTAGCATGGTACTATCGAATCTCAGCATTGCTGGCAGGAATAAGGGGCTCGTGGTTGTTCTGGACATGGTGTCTGCTGCTCATGTTAGGATTGATGCAGCACACGGGTCCAAGCAAAGTTCTCAGGAACGCAAAGATCATGGATATTACGCGAACTGTGACATTGGTCATCGCATCGCTCTTCCTCCTTCTTTTGATCATCCGAAATCCATTCGAACTGTCGGTCGATGTGTATGGCATCGTACCAACGTATGGAATGGGCATGAATCCCTTGCTAAGGACACCGTGGATGGTCATACACCCACCGTTATTTTTCATCGGATATGCAGCTTTTACGATACCCTATGCAGCGAGCATCGGTTATCTCATCTTGGAGGACTCGAGATGGGTGCACATTGCGGAAACGTGGAGCAGAATAGCATGGTTCTTCCTGACGCTGGGCATCGGCATAGGTGGGCTCTGGGCATATGAAGTACTGGGATGGGCAGCGTGGTATTGGAGCTGGGATCCTATAGAAACATCATCATTGGTGCCATGGGTTGCATCTACTGCATACTTACATGCTCAATTCCGCTTGAAAAGGAAAGAGTATCAGTTCGTAACACCGTTGTTGGCCATCGTGACGTTCATACTCGTCATATTTGCCACCTTCATAGTGCGAAGCGGTCTATGGGCGTCAGAGCATGCTTGGCAAGAATTTGGGCTGGAGGGTAAGATCATCGCAGCGTTCATTCTGGGGCTCATAGTAACAAGCGCATATCTGCTCCAAAAGCGTTTCAGAGCCTAGTATCCGACATATTTTGATGGACACCCCAATATTATTTTGCGAGCCTCTATTTCTTCATTTGATATCAGCTTGCCATAGACCACGACGTCTTTTCCCTCTGCAACGTTGACCGGTCTATCTCCGATGTACTCAACCTGAATATCTGCTTTTCCATCCGTCAATACAAATGAGGTCGAATGTACATCTATTTTAAGCGTGCCTTCTTTTACGATGCCCTTGACCTCTACATCTCTTCCTACATACTGCGGATTTTTGGCTTCTGAGACGGAAAGATATCCACCAAAATCGATGCCCCATAGCCCTATGATCATTATTACAACGATGGCAACTATACCTAGGACTACCTTATTTCTCTTTTTCACCTCTAAGCACCTCGATCTCCTTTGCCAACCTTGTCTTTCTTTTGAGTAGGTAGACTATATAAACAAGCAATATGATCCATGCGATTCCAAATGCGATCAGCAGATATCTCATCTTATACAATACATTTGCCAGCAACTCTTTATATTTTTCGTGCGCATCCTCTACATATGATTCTGGAAGACTTGCTGGAGCTCCTACAAAAACATGCGCCAGACTCAGTCATAGAGCAGTACTGCATTGGAGGGCATTATACTGGAGTAAAGCTTGAAAAGGAAATGGGAGTTGCATACACTCCTAGCGACATCCTCTTGTCATTTGAATTAGACAATATCACCGGCGCAGATGCCATGCGCACTGCAAGGCTGGCGCTAAGCGATCGCATTTTGGAGAGGACTATCGGTATCGCAACCATCAATGCCCTCTCGTGGGGAATCATTCCCAAGCGCTACCAAGTATGTGTAGGCGATCCGCTGAAACGGATTGTAATTAGAGATAAGATCGTGGTCATGGTTGGCTATTTTCCTCCAGTGGCTGAGCAACTCTCATCCATAGCAAAAGACCTCAGAATCATTGAGCGCAAAGAAATGGAAGGAACACATCCATCAGAAGATGCCGAGGATGTGATGTCTGATGCCGATGTGATAATCATCACCGGCTCCGCCCTGATCTACGGAGGAATGGAAGTATATCTCCAGTATGGGATGAATGCGGACGAGGTGATCGTGCTCGGTCCCACGGCATCCATGCTCCCGGACCCCTTCTTTGAGAGAGGAGCAACGATCGTGGCGGGAATTCAAATAACCGATCCCAATGCTGCCCTTGATATAATCTCTCATGCTGGTGGGGTGCACGACCTGATCGGAAAGTGCGCCCGCAAAGTGTATTTTCGAGCTGGTAGAACATGAAAATATTCGAATCGATGATAGGAGCCCCTCTCATAGCTAGAACATATGCCAAGCACAGCGAATTCTTTAGAGATTTTTATGCAGAAGCTGCTACCGAGATCGTATCAAGGCTCGAAAAAGGTACGGTGCTGGATATTGGGACTGGACCCGCATATCTTCCCATAGAGATCACCAAGAGGTCAAAACTCTCGGTCATCGGTATAGATGTATCCAAGCGCATGGTGTTGATGGCCATGCAAAATGTCAAGAGAGAGCACTTAGAGGATAAAATCAGGATAGAAGAGGGGGATGCACACCGTCTCGAATTCCCGGATGACCATTTCGATTTAGTGGTGAGCACCGCCTCACTCCATCATTGGCATGATCCAACAGGAGTGTTCGACGAGATCTATCGGGTTCTGAAGCCATGTGGCATCGCATTAATAGCTGACCTGCGAAGAGATGCTCCTATGGAGAAGGTGAAGGAATTGACGAAGCAGATGCCCTTTTTCTGCAGGTTTGGAAATGCTTCATAGCACAAAATTCAATGAATTCAGCGTGAAAGAAAAGGGAATTTTCCTTTTGATCGAGGCACGAAAGTGATATATATGGTGTAAGAATTTTACTCATCATGACTCAGGAGCATAAAATATCTACACAAGATTTTCTGCTGGGTTTGGGAACTTATCAAGGAAAAACGCTAAGAAATAGAATTCTGGCTTTTATCTCTGAGCAGAGACCTCTAGTATCGGTTATGGGCTTTTTTTATAGCGCTAGGAGGCGCAACACTATCTCTTGGTGCTTTTCCATCTCCGTTGAAAATTCTGGAGATATTTGTAGCTGTTTATCTGATCGTTAGTGGCATGCACTCGATTAACGATACGATAGATTTTAAAAGGGATGAGGAAAAGTGGCCCATGCGCCCTTTGCCAAGTGGGTTGATCAGTAGGGAAGAATTGGGGATTTATGGAATTGCAATAGGATTGGCTGGTGTTGCTCTTTCTTATATTTGGTTTACATGGCAATGTGCACTGTTCGTCGCATTAGTGCTATTTTTGGGCTTCATTTACACAAAATACACTAGGGACAAAATTGGTTATCTAACGCTGATCTGGATTCCAGCCTTTCTGCCAGTTGGTGCATGGGCAGCTTTTGCTCCTGAAACGTTATTTACGAGATTACCATGGCTTCTTTATCTATTCATGATGACACATCAGATCGCACACATAGCATCCGTAGAACTTCACGCTCCTGAAACCAAGGCACTCGTGATAGGCTTAGAGCAGAAAAACGAGCCAGCTCTTTACGTTTTATCGATCATTCTGATGTCGATCGTTGGCATTATCATATATCTAGTTGCGAGTCTTCACTGGATTTACCTATTGGTGCTGCTCGCTCTTACGATCGTCTCCTTGCTCTCGGCCGTTCCGATGATCAAAGATCCAAATTCGATGGAGAATCTCAGAAAAGCCAACATGGCAATAGTAAACTACAACATATTCTACTGGCTGGCATTAGCGATTGGAGTAGTTCTTTGATCACCCAAAATACTCCTCGTAGACCTCCATCTGCACATCTCCCTTTATCATGTAGTGTTTCGATGATCTGTCACGGGATACCACATATCTTTCCACACGAAATCCCTTTTCCTTTATGATATCGCCGATCGACTCCTCTTTGTCATGTATCAACTGCAAAAAACCAGGCGGGTTATCCATTGAAATGACGACCGTAGATGTGACCAGTGTTTTGCCGTCTAAGACGAAGCGTGACTCCCTGATGATCGTATCATCACACTCATATTGTCGGACCACCTCAAATTTGGCGTTTTTGAACCTCTCTCTCACAAATGCAGTTGTGGATTCATTTGATTCAATTAGGTCGGAGTACCATGTCATTTTACCGCTACCATACTGCCTGGAAAAGTATAAATAGTATTTCATGCACGCATAGTGATATTTATGGCATACGATGATTTTGAGGAGGGCTTTGAAGAGGAAGAAATCGTTGGAATATGTGACGAGTGCAGCGTCGAGGTGGACGAGGCAGACGAGGTGATATGCCCAATGTGCGGTGCCATATATCATGAATGGTGCATAAAAAACGTTTGTAGCCGCTGTGGCACCACATTGGCAGAGCCTGAGTGAACTTAAACGAAATAAGACCTTTCTGAACTTTTTTGAACAAAATAGAACTATTTGGCACTATTTTGGAAAAATAGGACTTTAAAAAGCTTTAAATGATCAGAAAACATATAAAATACGTGGAAAGGTAAAAAGAGGCGATAAAAATGAACAAAGTCCTGATAGCGCTAATCTCCGTGCTAATCGTCGGTGCAACCATGGTAGGTGCGCAAGGGGCTGAGAGGGAACTTCCGGTCGGCAAGGAGATCTCCGTGGCTGTACATGAGATTCTGATTCAGCACAGGGCGGATGTTGAGGACTTCATCTATGAGCATAAATATGCCATGGCTGAGACGCAAGAGAAGAGGCTTAGGCTGATAGAGGAAAAGCAAGCAACTCTCAGGACCACGATTGATGAAGTGGAGGCAGAACGCCAAGCGTTGATCGTTGCGCATGGGAATGGCACGATCGGTGAGGATGCGTTCGTCGTTGCCATGAAAGAGCTGGGAGTGAAAGTGTCCATGTCAGCAAGATCCAGGGAAAAATTGGGACCACAGCTGGCTGAGTTAAACCAAGAGATGGCAGAAGATCTGAGAGCAAACGCCCAGGAACTGGCGAATAAAAATCAGGAGCTAGCGAATGAGATGGCTGAGTGTGGCAGAGCGATTGGAGAAAAAATGCGTGAGAGAGGGTATAAGCCCAGAGAGGATCTGCCCACTGAACCTGAAGAAGTGCCAGCAGCCACTCCAACGCCGACGCCAGTGCCAACAGCAACGCCAAGTCCATCTCCCACTCCAACACCGACTGGAGAACAGAAAAGGGAGAACGTAACTGGAGAATACAGATGGGTGAATGAAACGGCGATGCCGAGTCCTTCCCCATCACCTGAAAATGAAACCGAAATAAGAGGAGGTGAAAAGAAATGAGAAAAGAATTGATGGCAATTGGAATGGCGATCATGCTAGTCATGACGTTCATGCCAACGAGTGTTGCACAAGCGCCAGAATTACCTGATCCAGGCATAACTCCAGACAGTACATTCTATGGGCTGGACGTGGCTCTTGACAGGATCAGCTTGCTGATAGCCAGCTTCAGGGGACCACAAGTTCATGCGCTGAAAGGTCTTGAGATAGCCCAAGAGAGATTGGCAGAAGCCAGAGCGATGGCAGAGCGAGGAAAATTCGAGGCGATGGCGAGAGCAGAGCAAGAGCATGGAAAAGCTCTAGGTAGGGTAAAAGCAGACATCAGGGCAATAGAACATGTCAATGCGACGAAAGAAGCAGAGCTAGAGGTCGAGCTAGAACGTGAGTGTGCAAAACACAGAGAAAGGGTCGAGGAATTCCGCAGCGAGCTGAAGGTCAAGATAGAGATCGAAGGCAATGTCACGCCAGAGCAGCAAGCTCTCATCGACTCCATACTAAGTAACCTAGAAGGTAGACTCGGCGAGGTAGAAATTGAAATAAGAAACGAGAAGGCCAAGACGAAGGTTAAGATACAGCACCAAACGAACAAGAGCGAGGAAGAGATAAACATAGAGGTACGGGAAATCGAGAGAAGAAAAGGTCTGGTAAAGATGAGCGAGAGAGCACTTGAGCAGATCGAAGATGCCATGGAAGAGATCGCAAAAATGCAAGCCATCGTAGAAGAAACAAATATCACAGAGCCGGCGGTTTTAGCTTTAATAGAGCAAGCACAAGCCAGGTTGGATCAAGCGCAAACCGCTTTTGAGCAAGGCAACTATGGCGAAGCTTTCGGTCAGGCAGTAGCAGCAGAACGCCTTGCAGAGAATGCAGAATGGCGAATAGAAAAAATGGAGGAAATTGAAGAAATGCTCGAGAAAATCAGGGAAGAGATAGAGGAAAGGAGAGCTGAAACTGAAGAGAGAATGGAAGAGGTGGTCAGAGAAAGACTTAGAGAACGAGAGAGAGTTAGAGAGCAGGAGCAAACGGGCGAAACACCGACAGCAACTCCAACGCTAACACCAACTCCCTCTCCATCACCAACCGGTGCAAATGAGACAGAAGGCAGAGGTGGGTGACCGGAAAGGTCACATGCTCGCACATCCGGTTCCCTCCTGTTACCTCAGGGGATGGGCATGATGATACCCTATCAGTCTCATCCTGCCACGGTGCATAGGGCATGTGACCTTTAAAAGAAGATACCCTACCTTTTTATACAACCCAAAAGTATTAATTCATCTCTCTCTAATTAACCGATGGGGACTGGGAATGGTACGAAAGCGAACCTCTGTCTTGCTAATAGTCATGCTTTTCAGCGCCATGTTTTTTTCTGCCATACCCGCCTCCGCGCAGGAAACTGAGTACAAAACTACGTACATGATAGATGTACGCATGGACGGATCTGCGACATGGACTATAGAACACAGGGTTCTGTTAAAGACCCAAGAGGATGTGGAGGCATTTGAAAATTATATTTCGCAGTTTGAGTCCCAGAAAAGTGGGTACATAGATGAGTTTGCGAGTGGGATGAGAAATGTGGTAGCAGAAGCTAATACCGCTACTGGACGAAGCATGTCAGCTCAAAATTTCGACGTACTCCTTGGTACGATGAGAACTGCGACTGGCACATACGGTATCATCAAGTACCAGTTCGACTGGATTGGCTTTGCTGAAATCAATGAAGCCATCATGGTCGGAGATGTATTTGTTGGTGGCTTATATCTCTCCAAGGATGATGCGTTGATCATACGATATCCCACCAAATACAGAGTTGAGACGATAATCCCAGAGCCAGATGCTACAAGGGGTAACGAGCTGGTCTGGTATGGGCTCAGGGACTTTGGCTCTGGTGAGCCTAGAGTCGTGCTGAAGCCCAAGCTGATCGTTTTTTCACCCATATGGATTGGTATCATAGTTCTCATCGTGATAGGCGCATTCATCTTGAGAAAGAAGCTCGCTCGGGAGGTTATGAAAACCGATGAAGATCAAATCATCGAGCTGTTGAGAGAAGCAGGGGGGGCTATGTATCAATCCAGCATAGTAGAAAGGACTGGCTTCTCCAAGTCGAAGACCAGTGCTCTGTTAAATGCAATGAAACAGAAGGGCATCATCCAAAAGGTCAAAAAAGGGCGGGAGAACCTAATCCGATTATCTTAGAGTCTCACAAGGCATGCAAATGTCTTTAGTTGGTGATATGCTAGGCCTGGTATGTGCCTTGGCTTTATGATCCCGCATTTTATGAAATCATAGGCCATCCTGAGATTATTTTTCATCGCCCCTGGTCTGAGATAGAACTCCTTGTATGCTTTTCTGTTCAACTCTCTTACTTCGTCCAAGGAGAGTTGTTGCGTCTCTATGATCGGGTTGGCAGTAGTATACTTGCTCCAGTCCAACTCTTTGATCATGCCCATTTTTTGTGCTGTCTCATAGAACTTCGTTCCAGGATACGGGGCGGGTAAAAAGAATAGCGGGTATTCGGGATTTAACTCCTTCGCAAGCTCGATGCTCTCCTCCACATCCTCTTTGCTCTCTCCTGGTAATCCAAGAATGATGTTGGCTATTCTCAGCATGCCCAAGTCCTTTGACGTCTCCATGACTTCTCTGATCTCCTGGGTGCTGATGCTCTTCTTCATCGTAGCAATGGATTTGCTCGAGGTGGTCTCTATGCCATATGAGAGTATTCTACAACCAGCGTCTCTTAATTTTTTCAAGTGCTCCCTATCTATGTCCATGCTCGCGCTCTCATACCCCCATGTGATCTCCAATCCCCTTTCCATTATTTCATCGCAGATACTCTCAGTCCTTTTCTTGTCCAGATCGAAGTTGTCGTCAAAGAACATGATCAGATCCAGATCATAGTTGTCGCACAAATATTCCATCTCATCTACGACGTTTTCCGCACCTCTAGCTCGCCATTTTCTACCATAGATCGCTGGTACGCTGCAATAATGGCATCCATGTGGACATCCCCTGCTGGAGACGATTGTGCCCATCTTGAAGGCTCCAAAAAGTCGGTACTTATCCATCGGCAACAAGTGCCTTGCTGGATAAGGAAGCGAGTCCAGATCAGCGATCAACGGTCTTGGAGGATTTCTGACGACATGTCCATTCTCTCGAAAAACCATTCCTCTTATCTCGGCAAGCTCTCCCGATTCCCATGCATGAATCAACTCTGGCACGGTTATCTCGCCCTCTCCACATACCACGGCATCTAAGTTTGGATTTCTCGCCAAAACATCCTCTGCTAGCAGAGAAGCATGTGGACCACCCATCATCGTTCTAATATTGGCATCAACTTCTTTTGTCGCGTTGATAACTTGGTTGGCATAATCGACTCGATATGTCGCGCAATAAACTCCAAGCGCGCCAGGCTTAAACATCTCAATTTCTCTCTTGACTTTCGCTATGTCCTTTCTCTCAGCTGGCATATCGATGATCTTGACTTCGTGCTCTCTTTCCAGCATTGCAGCCACATAAGCCAATCCAATCGGTGGTGCAATCAATCCCAGAAATCGCTGGTAGATCTCCTCCTCGCATGGGGGGTGGATTAACAAGACCTTCATGTTCTCTCCTAAACATATATTCATAAGGTTAATAAATATTCTAAACGTTCGATGATCACAATGGAGTCATTTGTGCCAAGGTTAGTTGCATGGGAGCTCACCAGCGCTTGTAATCTGGAATGTGTACACTGTCGCGCATCAGCCACAAAAGAACGTGATGAGAATGAGCTATCTACGGAGGAGGCAAAGCATCTCATCGATGATATAACGAGATTTGCCAAGCCGGTATTGATTCTCAGCGGTGGCGAGCCGTTGCTCAGGGAAGACGTATATGAGATTGCAGAGTATGGAACCGACAATGGGCTGAAGGTGGTCCTAGCGACAAACGGGGCGCTTCTAACCCCAGAAGTGGCTACCAAATTGAAAAAAGTAGGAGTACAGCGTGTTAGCGTCAGTTTAGACGGAGCAAGTGCGAAGACGCATGATGATTTTAGGGGTATGCCTGGTGCGTTCGAAGGCGCATTAAGTGGCATAAATGTGCTCAAAGATGCAGATCTAAGTTTTCAGATCAATACGACCATCACGAAACGCAACCTAGATGAGGTGCCAAAAATCCTGGATTTGGCGCTGGAGTTGGGTGTGGATGCATTGCACATCTTTCTGCTCGTGCCTGTTGGTAGGGGAAAAGAGATCGAGGGAGATGAAATTCTGCCAGAGGAATATGAGCGCGTGCTAGGTTGGCTCTATGACATGCAAGGGAAAGTGTCCATACAGCTGAAAGCCACATGTGCTCCACATTACTTCAGGATCATGCACCAAAGGTCGGGGAGAATCGAAAAGACGAGCGGGCTTGCGATGATGACCAGGGGGTGTCTAGCTGGTACAGGATTCTGCTTTATCTCTAAAATAGGTGAGGTGTATCCCTGTGGTTACTTACCTGTGCTAGCGGGAAGTATCAGGGAGCAACCATTCGAACAAATTTGGCGTCAATCAAGAGTTTTCAACGACCTGAGAGACTTTAGCAAATTAAAGGGCAAATGCGGCATCTGTGAATTCAAAAGGGTTTGTGGCGGCTGCAGAGCAAGGGCGTATGCTGCCACAGGTGATCATCTGGCAGAGGAGCCATGCTGTATATATCAACCGAGGAATTGGCTATGAGGCTTGATTCCATCGATAAGAATCTCCTGAATGTGTTGCAAGATGAGTTACCGCTCGTATCTCGCCCATTCGAGGAGTTGGGCAAGGGACTGGGAATCAGCGAAGAAGATGTCATATCACGTGTCAAAAGACTTCTGGAAGAAGGCGTAATCAGGCGCATAGGCCCCATCATCGATATAAAGAAATTGGGTGGTGTGAGCACTTTAGTGGCGATGAGCGTGCCCTCCGAAAGGGTAGATGAAACAGCAGCCATGATCAATGAATATCCAGAGGTGACACATAACTATCTACGCTCCCACAGATACAATGTCTGGTTTACCATCTCTGCATCTAGCAAAGAGCGGTTGGAAGAGATACTAGGGGAAATAAAAAAGCTTGGCTACGAGCTCATCGATCTTCCTGCAACAAAGATGTTCAAGATAAGGGTCAAATTCGATATGAAGTGATCCCATGGACGATATGGATGTAAAATTGCTCAAGCTCACGCAAGACGGAATTCCACTAACACCAAGACCGTTTGCTGATACTGCCAAGTCGCTGGGAATTTCGGAGGAGGAAGTCATAACCAGACTTAAAAAAATGATGAGTATGGGCATCATTCATAGGTTTGGCGCATCCATTGCGCATAGAGCGATTGGAATCATTGCAAACGCGATGTGCGTTTGGGATGTACCCTCAGAAAGAGTGGATGAAGTAGGAAGAATCATCGCATCTTTCGATGAGGTCACGCATTGCTATGAACGTTTGCGGTCCAATAAATGGAAATACAATGTATTTACAATGGTACATGGACATGATAAAGGGGAGTGCAGGGTCCTAGCAGAACGCATAGCTAAGGCGACTGGCATGTACGATTACGAGATTTTGTTTAGCGAACGAGAGCTCAAAAAGGCGGGTGTTCGAATTGAGTAAGCTGCTTCCATTGGTCATCGACCTTGAGAACAAAAAGATCGTCATATTTGGTGGTGGTGCAGTCGGCGAACGGAAGGCGAAGCTGTTCCAAGGTGCCGATCTTACAGTGGTAAGTAAGGATTTCACATGTGCACTGCGTAGATTAAAAGACGAAGGTTGCATTAAATTGATTGAGAGCGATCTAGAGGACATAAAAATCGAGTCCATCATCGAGGATGCATTTCTGGTCGTTCCTGCCACCGACGACTTGGCGTTGAACTCAAAGATCGCCGCAATGGCAAAGAGGCACAAGATACTGGTGAACTCTGTGGACAGAGTGGATGACATCATCGTTCCCTCTATCATCAAGCGAGGCGATATTACGATCGGCATCTCCACATTGGGGAAAAGCCCTGCAATGTCCAAGTTCATCAGAAAGAAATTAGAGCGCATCATCGATGAGAAATATGCCGACATGGTCAGGCTCCAGGGCGAGATTAGGGCATTATTGAAGCAGCAAGTCAGGGATCCTAAGCTCAGAAAAAGAATTCTATGGGATATTCTATCCGATGAGGAGATATGGCAGAGCTTGGATGACTATGAGAAAGCTCGTAGCATGGCAATATCCAAATGGAGTGACACGGGTTGAATGTGATTGAGACAGATGGTCTGACAAAGGTTTTTGGCGATCTGGTTGCGGTGGATCACGCCAGCATCTCGGTCGAGAAAGGAGAGCTTTTCGGTCTGCTTGGGCCCAACGGCGCTGGCAAGACCACGCTCATAAGCATGTTATCAACGACACTTCCTCCTACCAGCGGCGTTGCAAGGGTATACGGCTTTGATGTCTTGCGAGAACCCTCATCCGTCAGAGCATCCATTGGTGTAGTGTTCCAAGAGCACTCGCTGGATGATAGGTTGACTGCCCGTGAAAACCTTGATCTTCATGGAAGACTTTATGGGATGGAAAAAGCTCTCAGGAGAAAAAGGATGGATGAGGTGTTGGAGTTGGTGGAGCTCAGCGATCGAGCCAACGACCTTGTGAAAACCTATTCTGGGGGAATGATGCGTCGCCTAGAGATAGCGAGGGGACTGATGCACCATCCCAAGGTTCTGTTCTTGGACGAGCCAACGCTTGGTCTGGATCCTCAGACAAGGGTGCATATCTGGGACTACATCAAGAAGTTGAATGAGGAGGGCGTTACGATGATTCTGACCACCCATTACATGGACGAAGCAGACCATCTTTGCGATAGGATTGCGATCATCGATCATGGCAACATAGTGGCATTGGACACTCCAGAAAATCTAAAGGCCAAGATAAGGGGGGACATCATCTCGCTGGAGGTAGGCGATGGGCACCAAATGGAACCCCTCAAGCAAAGCATGATAAAAGAGGACTTCGTGAGGGACGTAAGTCTGAGAAATAACACCTTGCGATTGACCGTACAAAATGGAGAGCGCTCAATCCCCCCCATCCTAAGCATTGCCGCCCAATCTGGGATCAAGATTCAGTCTGTCAGCCTCAGAAAGCCTACCCTGGATGACGTGTTCATACATCACACTGGAAGGGCGATCAGAGAGGAGTCTGCCAGCCTGATGGACAGGATCAAGCGAAGGAGGAGACGATGAAAGCGCTACAGGTGATATACACGCTTTGGCTCAGGGAGATGCTGAGGTTCATGCGATCCAGGTCGAGGATGATAGGGGCGATATCAATGCCTCTCATGTTTCTCATCATACTGGGTCCTGCATTTGGTTCATCCCTCCAGTTCAGGGGAATCCCAAATTACTTGGACTTCTTGACGCCAGGAATCATTGGCATGACCGTTCTATTTGCGTCGATGATGGGCGGCGTGTCAATCATCTGGGACAGGGAGTTTGGCTTTCTGAAGGAAATATTGGTAGCGCCGGTAAACAGGTTTTTCGTCGCATTAGGCAAAGCCATAGGGGGAGTGACCACAGCTATGATCCAAGGTGTGTTGATGATGGTCATTGCAGGCATGATGGGTGTCCAATACGCGTCTTTTTATGGAGCACTGCTCAGCATAGCCGTCATGTTTCTGATCGGATTGGGCTTCATCGGGCTGGGAATAGCCTTGGCATCAAAAATAGAGAGTCATGAGGGCTTTCAGATGGTGATATCCTTCCTTATGCTTCCGATATTCTTTTTGAGTGGAGCTTTATTCCCAATAGAGGGTCTTCCAACATGGCTCGAATATCTCGTATATGTAGATCCACTGACATATGGGGTTGATGCACTGAGAGCATGTCTGCTGGGTACATCCACTTTTCCTTTAACGCTCAACTTGTTCATCATAACGGGTTTTGCGATGATCACCATAAGTATAGGCGCACATCTGTTTGACAAGACCGCCATTAGCTGAGCGAAAAAAGCTTAAGTCCGTTGGTGCCGTAATAAGTGATGCGATGCCAGAGATATCCAGCATGTCCATCACCCATAAATGGGCGAGCATAGAAGATATTGAGCGTGCAAGAGCAGAAAATCTCAAGGACGTTCTAGAGGAGCTACACTCTCTTGATGGCGTCGATGAATGCGTAGCACTTCAAACGTGTAATCGAATCGAAATCTACATAGTCTCATCCAATGGCAATCTGTTGCTTAGAGAATATTCCAAACGAAAAAACATCCCAGAGAACATCATCAGATTCCATGGACATGAGGAATCGCTCCGACACCTATTCCGCCTAGCAACAGGTCTTGAATCAATGGTCATCGGCGAGGATCAGATTCTCGGACAAATCAAGGATGCCTTCAGTGTAGCAAAACAGGTTGGCACGGTCGGCAAAATTCTAGATATGGCGTTCAGCAAGGCTATCAGCGTTGGCAAAAGGGCAAGAACGGAAACCAACATCAATGTAGGGGCAGTTTCCATAGGTTCCGCCGCCGTCGACTTGGCTGAGCAGATTCTTGGTGGTTTGGAAGGTAAAACGGTCACGGTCATCGGTGCGGGTGAGATGGGCTCTCTGGTGGCAAGAGCGCTCTCGCAGAGAAATCTTCATACGATCTTCGTCTCGAGTCGAACGCATGAGCATGCGTTGGAGTTAGCAAGAGAATTGGACGGTAAGGCTATATATTTTGAGGAGATCATGGATTACATCCCTCAATCGGACGTCATCATTAGCGCAACCGCAGCTCCACATTTCATCATTACGACAAAGATGATGCAAGGTATCAAGTTGGATAAAAAGATACTTCTCATAGACATCGCAGCTCCTAGAGACATAGAGGAATCTGTGGCAGAGATTCCAAACATCGAGTTGCACAACATCGACTCTCTGAGAAGCATAAGGGATGCAAATCTGGAAAAACGGAAAGCAGAGGCCAAGAAGGTCGAAAGGATCGTTGAGGAAGAGCTCAAATTGTTGGAAAAAAGCTACAAACAGCAAAGAGCCGATGGAGTCATCTCATCATTATATTCTCAGGTCGAGAAGATCAGGATCCAGGAGCGGGAGAAGGCGATCAATAGGCTGAGATCCATTGGAGAGTTGGGCGAGGACCAAATTGAGATCATAGACGATCTGACCAACTCGCTCGTCAATAAGATACTTGCCCAGCCAACGAAAAGTCTTCGGGAGGAGGCAGAAAACGGAAAAGAGGATTTTCTGCAATCAATCTCCAAATTATTCAGGCTGTGAAAATATGTTCCCTAGAATGCGACGGTTGCGCCAGACCAAGGTGCGTGATATGATAAGAGAAACGACTCTCACGACAAAGGATCTGATATACCCCATGTTCGTGGATGAAAGAAGCACTAAGCCAGTGCCGATCAAATCCATGCCAGGGCAGTTTCGTTTCCCCCTAACTAGCATAGCGGATGAAGTTAAGGCTGTATCCGACCTTGGCATACTTGCCATCATCTTATTTGGCATTCCATCCCACAAAGATGAAATCGGAAGCTCAGCATACGATCCAGATGGCATCATCCAGAGAGCGGTACGAACGATCAAGGATGAAGTGGATATTGTTGTGATCACAGATGTCTGCCTCTGTGAATACATGACACATGGGCACTGTGGAGTTGTCGAGAATGGAAAAGTCTTGAACGATCCGACGCTGGAGATACTTGCTAAAACAGCAGTCAGTCATGCAGAAGCAGGGGCAGATGTTGTAGCTCCAAGCGGAATGATGGATGGAATGGTGGATGCGATAAGAACGGCCTTGGACGATGATGGTTTTTCTGATATGATCATAATGTCGTATGCAGCAAAGTACGCATCCTCTTTCTACGCTCCTTTCAGGGAGGCTGCAGAGTCGGGCTACGCATTCGGCGACAGAAGATCATACCAAATGGATCCATCCAACTCAGATGAGGCACTAAGGGAGGTGTCCTTGGACATACAAGAGGGCGCAGACATCATAATGGTCAAACCAGCATTGCCGTATCTGGACATAATATATCGGGTTAAGACGGAGTTTGGCGTTCCATTGGCGGCGTATAACGTCAGCGGCGAGTATGCGATGGTCAAGGCTGCCGCCGAAAAGGGCTGGCTGGATGAAAAGGAGGTTGTTATGGAGTCCATGTTGGCAATCAAGAGGGCTGGCGCTGATCTCATCCTAACGTATTTTGCCAAAGAGGTTGCGGAGTGGCTCAGATGAGCTCGGAAGAATTTTTCAATGAGGCAAAATCCCTTTTGCCAGGTGGCGTGAGCTCTCCCGTTCGGGCGATAAAGCCATATCCTTTCTATACCGCTTCTGCGAGTGGCTCAAAGATATTTGATGTTGACGGAAATGAGTACATCGATTATTGTATGGCATATGGTCCCCTGATCCTCGGACATAATCATCCTGCTGTGAAGATGGCGATCGTGCGTCAACTGGATAAGGGATGGATCTATGGGACACCAATCGAGCAAGAGATAGCTCTTGCCAAAGAGGTGGTCAAGTATTATCCAAGCATCGACATGGTGCGTTTCGTCAACACTGGGACGGAAGCCACTATGAGCGCAATAAGGGCTGCACGTGGTTTCACGGGTAAAGACAAGATCATAAAGATCGAGGGCGGATTTCATGGTGCACATGATGCCGTTCTAGTGAAAGCAGGGTCTGGCGCCACCTCTCTAGGGGCTCCAGATTCACTAGGCATTCCACCCGATTTCATAAAACACACCCTACAGGTTCCTTTCAATGATGTAGGAGCGATGACCGATGCGATGGATGCATACGAGGACATAGCTGCAGTCATAATGGAACCTGTGATGGGCAATGTAGGACCGATTTTACCAGAGGCGGGGTATTTGCAGGAGGTGCGTACCTTGACAAAAGAAAACGACATCGTACTCATCTTCGACGAGGTCATCACTGGCTTTCGACTGGCGATGGGGGGTGCTCAAGAGTGCTATGGCATCACGCCTGACATGACCACGCTGGGCAAGATTCTTGGGGGAGGGCTTTCCATAGGCGCCGTCGGTGGAAAAAAAGAGATCATGGAAAATATATCGCCAGCTGGTAAGGTCTATCAGGCTGGAACGTTCAATGGCAATCCTGTTTCACTTACGGCTGGCTTGGCAACGATAGATATACTACGTAGGGAAAAAATCCATCAAAAGGTGAACTCGATGGGAGATGAACTACGTGCTAGGTTGCGTGATATCATAGATGATCATGGACTTGGTTATACAGTTGCTGGCATCGGATCCATCTTCAAGATCTTTTTTGGGGGCGAGGTGCATAACTACCAAGATGCGCTTAAGTGTGACAGGAAAGTTTATCTTGAGTTCTTCGGTCGAATGCTTAAGAGCGGGGTATTTCTCCCCCCCTCCCAGTTTGAGAGCAATTTTCTTTCCTCCGCCCATTCAACAGACGACATCGAGAAAACGATAAATGCATACGAGGCAAACCTAGCATGATCATCGGATCCAGGGGCAGTGCACTTGCACTGGTGCAGACAGAGCTTGTGCGGGCATTGCTACGGAAAAAAGGAGTTACGTCCGAGCTAAGAATCGTCAAGACAACTGGTGATACCTTTGCTGACCGTCCCTTGCGAGAGCTCTCTGGTGTCGGAGTCTTCGTCAGAGAGATCGATGAGTTGATGCTGAGTGGGGAGATAGATGCAGCCGTGCATAGCATGAAGGACATACCGACTGAACGACCAAAAGAGCTGATCATAGCCGCTGTTTTACGCCGCAGCTCACCGTACGATGCGCTGGTCAGCGATTACAAGCTCGATGAGCTACCAAGAGGGGCGATCGTAGGCACATCTAGCATGAGACGAAGAGCACAATTGCTGCGGCTCAGATCCGATTTGATCATTCAAGACATCAGAGGCAACGTGGACACCAGGTTGCGAAAATTGCGACAAGGAGACTATGATGCAATCATCATGGCGGAGGCAGCCCTCGAGAGGATGAACATCGTGGTAGAGGCGGAGCGTCTTCCATTTCTTCCTTCTGCCAACCAAGGGACCATAGCTGTAGTGACGAAAAAAGGCACAGAAGCAGAGGAATGCATTCGTGTATTCGATCACCGACCATCCAGGGTCGAGACTGAGGTGGAGCGCACCATCCTCAAAGCCCTAGGGGGTGGTTGCATCGTTCCAATGGGCATCTTGGCGCAAGCCAACGATGAAATCGCTGTCCAAGCGGAGGTTCTTTCGCCGGATGGAGATCGGTGCATCTCGATCAAACGTTCGATCCAAGTCAGCAATTATAAATCGGCGGCGGTTGAAATAGGAACTGACCTGAAAAATAAGGGTGGGGCAGAATTAATTGAAGAAACGATCAAAAGGATACGAGGGTAAGGTCTATCTGGTCGGTGCTGGACCAGGCGATCCCGGGTTGCTCGCGAAAAAAGCGGAGCAAATCATCAAAGAAGCTGATGTGATCCTGTACGATCAATTGGTCGGAGATGAGATCATCAAGTCATTCCCTGCTGGCGCAACGCTGATAGATGTTGGCAAACATGCTGCCCTTCATAAATTCGAACAGGATGAGATCAATCGGATGCTGATCAAATATGCCAGAGAAGGTCATGTAGTCGTGAGACTCAAAGGGGGGGATCCCTATCTGTTTGGTAGGGGAGGAGAAGAAGCTGAGGCATTGGCTGCATCTGGGATAGAAGTTGTGATCGTTCCTGGCATCACATCCGCCATGGCTGCACCTGCTTATGCTGGCATTCCTCTAACACACAGGGATTATGCATCGATGGTGACGTTCATCACTGGACACGAAGCAGCGAAGGAGGCATCGGCGATAGATTGGGGTTTGTTAGCGAAGCTCAGGGGCACATTGGTCATTTTGATGGGCGTGAAAAATCTTCAGCGCAACGTAGATGCGTTGTTAAAACACGGCAAGGACCCGAAGACGCCAGTTGCTTTGATCGAACGAGGTACAACGGAAGAGCAGAGAATCACGGTGGGGACATTATGTGACATCGTCGACATAGCGAAAAGGGCAGGTGTAAAACCACCCGCAGTCATGGTCATCGGCGATGTAGTCAAGCTACGCAAGAGGATAGGATGAAGGTCATCGCAATCACACGCCCAAAAGAACATCTGGATGAATCAGCTGAGCTAGCCAAATCCTATGGATATGAGGTGATCGCGGCTCCGATGATAGAGCTTCGAGAGAGAGACGATCTAGGGTTTGGCGTTTTTGTTCAGCGCGTTTTGAATCGCGAGGTCGACTATGTGATCTTTACCAGCGCGAACGGCGTCCTATTCACATTGAAAAAGGTCGACAGCAAAAAATTTGTAGACGCACTGAACGCTTGCAATATAATCGCCGTCGGTCCCAACACGCAGCGAGAGCTGGAGAAGCATGGCATACATGTTGACATCATCCCAGCGACGTATTCTTCGGATGGGATTGTGAGTGCGTTGGCACCATTCATCAATGAAAAAAAGGTCGAGGTGGTGCGGAGCACCCATGGAAGTCAGCTTCTGGTCAGAGGGCTCCGAAAAAACGGCGCCTTCGTTCACGAAGTCCAAGTATATGAGATCGTCTCACCGACGGATGAGCGTCCAAGACAATTGATAGGGGCAGCGTTGAAAGATGAGATCGATGTGTACACGTTCACGAGCGCGATGACCGTGAAGAATTTCTTGATGATCGCAGAGGAGCTAGGTATAAAGCATGACATCATCGAAAAAATGAATGAAAAAACCGTTGCGGCGATAGGAGACACGACCGCCGCCGCTCTTAGGGAAAATGGTATCCATGTGGATGCGCTCCCAAAACGATTTACCTTTAAGGACATGTTGGATGAGCTAGAAAAGGTCATGGGGGGATCATAACGTGATCATATTCTCAAAGATCCTAGCCGACAAGGGGACGGTCTGGGATGCTCTACGAGCGAAAGAAATGGCTGCAGCAAAGGCTCCAGACGATCTCATCAGATTCTCATCTGAGACCAAGCCGGTGGTGATGTGGAACATCACACGAGCATGCAATCTTAGGTGCGCACACTGCTATGCCAGCGCAGCGCCGGGTCCGCATCCCGATGAATTGACGCTGGATGAGGGCATTCGATTTATTGATGAGCTCGCTGAGTTAGGGATTCCGATGCTCATCTTTACCGGAGGTGAGCCGCTTGCGAGCAAGAACTTTTTTCCACTGGCATATCATGCAAAAGACGTTGGATTGCGCACCGTCATTTCGACGAATGGCACCTTAATTACACCAGAGATCGCGCAAAAATTGAAGGATGCAGATATACGTTACGTAGGTGTAAGCATCGACGCAGCAACGCCAGGGATTCACGATAGGTTTAGGGGCGTCCAAGGCGCCTGGAAGATGGCGATGGATGGAATAAGGAATGCGATGGATGTTGGGTTGAGAACGGGCTTCAGGATCACCATCACCAAAGATAACTGGAATCAGGTGCCTGCACTGCTGGATTTGGCAGTACAAATGAAGGTTCCACGTTTCTGCCTGTATCATCTTGTGCCAACCGGCAGAGGTGAAAACATCGCAGCCCGGGATGTCACGAAGGCACAGAGGGTGGAAGTACTTAAGCATCTGTATGACAAAGCTATCGAGCTAAGGGATAAGGAGATCGAAATCCTAAGCACGGACTCTCCGATGGATGGCGTTTACATCCTTGAACGTCTTAAGAAAGAGGACCCAGAGCGCGTGGATGTTGTGAGGGAACTGCTGAAGATCTCAGGAGGATGTTCCATAGGGAATAAGGTTGCAAACGTCGATTATCTGGGCAACGTCAATCCATGTCATTTCGCTCCGCACAAGACCGTCGGAAATCTTCGGAAGCAGACGTTCAACGAAATCTGGAATGAAAGTCCGTGCGAGTTGCTGTGCGATTTGCGCAGACAGAAAGAATTGCTCAAAGGCAAATGCGGCATCTGCGATTACAAGGACATCTGTGGGGGATGCAGGCAGAAGGCATGGTTCTTTAAGTGCGACTTCTTCGAGGAAGATCCGACCTGCATCTACAATCCAGAAACGAAGAGGATTGAGGTGTAAAATCAGACCATAGTGGGATTGAAATATTCTAACAATTTTAGGCGAAATGCTTCTATTTCTGAAAGTCTACTTTGCTGGGGCTTTTCGCAATTCTGTTATTCTTTTGCGTATGGTCTCAATCAGTTCCTTTCTTAGATCTTCTCCAGCAGCTTTTATTTTAGATATAGTTCTGGATAGTTTTGTGTCTCCTATGGTATCCGCGATCCATTTGGAGAAATCCCCTCGGCTCATGTGAAATTCTACTGATGGTAAGGGAAGCGTCTGTAGCTTCTCCATGAAATCTTGGAGGCTTAAAGCGGTTTGATAAAGCGGCTTATGTAGGGCTTCATAGAAGTGGAAGCCCTTACTCGTATCGCTTACCGGACTTAGGATCCTCTCAAACAATTTTTTCCTCGCGGTCCCCTTCCCTCTTTTGGACATCACTTCAGGCCCCCAATTTTTCTATTACTAACTTTAGAGATAATAAAACTTTTGCACTTTTCATCTTAACGCCAACTGGGCTACTTTATCCACGCTCCCCAATTCTTGGAATCCATGTATGATCTGATGAACTCCTCGAGAAGCACTCCTTGACATTCCTGCAGATGTCACCCACGGTCTCCAGCTTCTCTCTGATCCATTGGGTGAGGGAGGACAAGCGGACACATTCTAGTAGGGAATAGACACGAAGACCAGGAACAGGTGTTTAACTATTCCTTGGAGACTCCGCATCTGGTATTCGCCTAGTCCTATGTGCTGCTTGCCGTCCCTGTAGAACGTCTCTATCTTCCATCGCTGTCTGTAGGTAGCGATGATCTTCCGAATGCCCCAGTCCAGTCTGTTGGACACTAACACCATCGCCCCATCATCATTTATATTTTTCTTGAGCAGCACGAGCCTGACAACACCGAGGTTGGACATTGGAAGGTCTAACGCATGTGCATATTGATATCTCTCCTCATCGCCTTCTATCTCGATCTCCTCGATTCTCTCATATTCGTTGGATGACACCCTCTTGGTCAGCTCCCCTAAGCCGATCTCCTCATCCCGATGGATCACCTTGCGATTCATCTTTGCCCTTGTAACCCAGTCCATTCCCTCTCGATCGCATCGATCAACTCCTTCGCAAAGTACCATGTGTCGAACGCCACGGTATTGGCAGAGACGCCGTTATCAACGGCAGAGTTTATCAAGTCGATGGCTATCTCTATCTTGGTCTTGAACTCGACTCCCATGGGCTCTGCCAGCTCCTCCTTGATGTACATCCTCAGATCGACTGGATACTGCCCCCTCTCATCAGAGTAGTGCGTGGAGACGAAGTTATGTCCTAAGACAGATCTGCCCTCTGATTTGCTGAAGATGAGGCCAACTCCGCTCATGCACCTGCCCGTCTTGGAGATGAGCACATCGTCCAGGATCAGATATCCGTTTCTTCTGCTCCTAGTCCTCCTGCCATGTTGCAGAACTCTGAGCCTTGTCTTGTTCACCTCCTCAACGTCCCAAGGCGATCGCGTCAGGAACCTGTTCAGAGAGCTCTGATGGCATCTGTCCACGTACAGATCGTTGATGTCGGTGATGTTCGACCCGCCCTTCTCGCTTGCTATAAGCCCCAGCACATATCTCTCGAAATGAGCGTATTGAGGCTTGCTGAACATGGACCTGTATGCTCCTAAAAACTTCGTGATATTATGCGGATTGACTATTGGAATCGGCATTCCCATCCCCCATCTCATGATGATGGCGAGAGAAGGGTTTATATGTTTTCTGGTGAGATTTGAGATCCTCTCAAAAAGTGCAAAAGTTTAGAGATAATTAATATTTCCTTTTACGTATTCTAGCGCTTTTTCCAAGCTCATTTTCACGCTAAAATCAGACCATAGTGGAATTGGCATCCTCATCTTTTCCAAAATCCCATGAATTCTTCGCCTGCCTTCTCTAACTCCAACAGCAATTCTCTCTGTTTTTTACTCAGCTTCGTAGGCGTCTTTACTATCACTTTTACGTGCTGATCTCCCCTGCCTCTTCCACGCAGGTGAGGAATGCCCATTCCTTTTAACCTAAACAGAGTGCCAGTCTGCGTGCCAGCAGGGATTTTCATCTTGGTCTTATCCTCCAACGTTGGCACCTCTATCTCCGTTCCAAGGGCTGCTTGGGTAAAGCTGATAGGTATCTCGCAAATGACATCATCCCCGTCTCGCATAAAAACCTCATGTTCTTGCACATGAACGACCACATACAAGTCTCCTGCAGGTCCGCCCCTGATGCCAGGCTCTCCTTCACCAGCGATTCTTAAGCGAGAGCCAGTATCTACGCCAGGCGGAATTTTTACAGAGATCTTCCTTGTGCGGTGAACTTTTCCAGCACCATGGCAAGTGGGACAAGGTGCTTCTATGACTTCCCCCCCTCCATGACATCTACTACATGTCGTGATAGAGGTAAACATTCCAAAAGCAGTCCTCCTGCTCTGCCTTATTTGCCCCGTTCCGTTGCAAGATGGACAGGTTTTCACCCCTCCTGGTCTAGCGCCAGAGCCATTGCAAGCATCACAAGTCACCATGCGGGGTACCTCAACTTCCTTGGTGGTGCCAAAGGCAGCGTCCTCTAGAGTTACATCTAGATCAGATATCAGATCAGCGCCTCTGGTAGGTCCATATCTCTCTCTTCTAGGACCAAAGAACATGTCGAAGATGTCTCTGCCAAAGAAATCCCTGCCAAAGAGATCCTCTATATCGCCAAAATGAGTGAAATCCCTCCAGGAGAAGCCTCCTCTGCCGAATATATCTCGCACAGCGGCATGACCGAACATGTCATAATTAGCCCTCTTATCAGGGTCGACCAAAACTTCATATGCCTCAGAGATTTCCTTGAAGTTCTCTTCCGCCGCTTTTTTATCTGGGTTTACATCTGGATGGTATTTCTTAGCTAATCGACGATAGGCTTTCTTTATCTCCTCTTGTGAGGCATTCCTGTCCACTCCAAGAACATCATAGTAATCACGTTTCACGCTATGCCTCTACCCTTTCTTCTCCTCACCCTCTACCTCATAATCCACGTCCACTGCACCCTCGTCCTTTTCTGACTTCTTTTCCTCCTCCTCCCGTTTTTTGGCAGCCTCAGCATACATGGCGGCAAATAGCTCTTGAGATGTCTTAGCAAGCTCCTCCGTGGATTTTTTGACCCTCTCTACGTCATCGCCTTTCAGCGATTCTTTGACTTCTTCCAACGCTTTTTTGGTCTTCTCAAGTTTTTCTTTATCCAGCTTGTCACCGACCTCTTTGATCGCTTTTTCAGTGGAATATATCATCGCATCAGCGTTGTTCCTGATCTCCGCTTCCCCCCTTCGCCTTCTATCCTCCTCTGCGTGTTCTTCCGCCTCTTTGACCATCCTCTCTATCTCTTCCTTGGGAAGTGCACCTGGCTTCTCAATGGTGGTCGATTGCTCTTTGCCAGTGCCAAGGTCCTTTGCTTTGACGTTCAGAATCCCGTTTGCATCGATGTCAAAGGTCACCTCGATCTGTGGTATTCCTCTTGGAGCGGGAGGAATTCCATCTAAGATGAACCTGCCAAGGGTTTTGTTGTAGACGGCCATCTCTCGCTCGCCCTGTAAGATATGAATCTCCACAGACGGTTGATTATCCGCTGCTGTAGAGAAAATCTGACTTTTTCTGGTCGGGATGGTGGTGTTCCTCTCCACTAGTGGGGTGGCTATGCCACCTAATGTTTCGATGCTCAGCGTTAGGGGAGTGACATCTAGTAGGAGCACCTCTTTTACCTCTCCTGCAAGAACGCCTGCCTGGATTGCCGCACCAAGGGCGACGCATTCATCTGGGTTAATATCCTTGTATGGTTCTTTGCCAAAGTATTCCCTCACAAGTTTCTGGACTGCTGGAGATCTTGTCTGACCCCCTACAAGGATGACTTTGTCGATATCCTTTGGCTCTAATTTAGCATCAGACAATGCCTGCTTGATCGACCTTGCAGTTTTTTCCACCAGATCAGATGTCATACCCTCAAACTTCGCCCTTGTCAGCTTCACGTCAAGATGCTTTGGTCCACTTTTGTCTGCAGCTATAAATGGCAGGTTGACGTTCGTCGTTAGCACAGAAGAAAGTTCGATCTTGGCTTTTTCTGCTGCATCCTTTAACCTCTGCATTGCCACTTTATCCTCTCTCAGGTCAATGCCATTTTTCTCTTTAAACTCGTCAACCAACCAATCTATTATACGCTGGTCCCAGTCGTCTCCTCCTAGGTGAGTATCACCAGAGGTGGACTTGACTTCAAAGACACCTTCGCCCAGCTCCAATGTGGAGACGTCAAAGGTGCCCCCACCTAAGTCATAGACCAAGATGGTAGCCCCCTCCTCTTTGTCCAGCCCATAAGCCAGAGAGGAGGCTGTAGGCTCATTGATGATTCTCAGCACCTCTAGACCTGCGATCTCTCCAGCCTCTTTTGTCGCCGTTCTCTGGCTGTCATCGAAATAAGCAGGAACGGTAATTACGGCTTGAGTTATCTTCTCTCCCAAACGGCTCTCTGCATCCCGTTTTAATTTTTGTATGATCATCGCCGATATTTCTTGGGGCGTGTATTCTTTGCCACCGATCCTCACTTTCTCTTTTGTGCCCATCTTTCTCTTGATCGATGTGACGGTGCGCTCTGGGTTGGATATGGCCTGTCTCTTGGCAACCTCGCCCACGATCCTCTCTCCAGTCTCCGTAAAGCCAACAACGGAAGGAGTAATTCTGCCCCCTTCTGCGTTGTTGATGATGGTTGGCTTACCAGCTTCCATCACTGCTATGCATGAGTTAGTTGTGCCAAGATCGATTCCAATCACCTTCGCCACATCATCACCTCTTAGCCACTTTGACCATGGCTGGTCTTATCACTTTTGATTTTAACGAATAACCCTTCTGCAATTCCTCCACCACGGTATTCTCAGGATGTTTCTTCGTTGCGATGCTCATGACGGCCTCATGTTTATAAGGGTCAAATCTCTCGCCCATTGCCTTTATTGAAACGACTCCCTCTTTTTCTAAGATATCTTGCAATTGCTCAAGGATCATTCCTACGCCCTTAACTAAAGCCTTCTTGCTATGCTTTGCTGAGCTGAGAGCACGCTCGAGGTTATCGACGACGTCCAGTAGCTTGACTATCAACTTTTCATTGGCATACTTAGCAAATTCTTCTCTTTCCTTTAGGACGTTTTTCTTGTAATTCTCAAAATCGGCCTGCAAATACTGCAAGTGCTCCAGATATTCTTCGGCCAACGCACTCTTCTCTCTCAGCTCTTTTTTCAGGACCTTGATTTTTTCTTCCAACTCCTTCTTTTTTGGCTTTTTGTCTTTCATTCGCCTCACTTTGCGGCTCAGTCTATCTTGATAGGCCTTCCTTTCCTCACCGGCATTGCACGTCTCAACGTCACCTCTAGCACTCCATTGTTGTAGTTGGCTTTCGCGCTGTCTGGATCCACCTCAGCTGGAAGATCTACATGTTCGGCGTATCGCCTGTTTTCCGTCTCAGCCTCGATCTCCAGCGTTGTTTTGGTTGCATTCAGCCTGATGTCCTTCTTTTCTATGCCCGGCATCTCTGCGATGACATGTATTTCATCGTCTGATTCGAATGTGTCGATCAGTGGTTTTCTCTCTTTGATTTCGATCTTCTCTTCCCAGGGAAATATGTTTCCAAACTCCCTGATCTCTGGCTCCTCTCCAGCTCGTCTTGTTAGCGAGAAACCGAACACGAGAGGTCTCCATGCCTCAAATGGTTTTTCTTCTTCGAACATCTCGTCTATCCTTTCAAATAAGTCCCTGAGCATGTCATCAAATGGACTCCTTCGCCATCTTCTTGCCATTTTTACCGCCTCAAAGATGGAAAATAAGGGGGTCTAGTATTCACCCATGCCGCCATACTCTTCTTCTGGGCCACCAGGCGGCACCCCTGGCCTCTCCTTCTCCAGCTTGCCAGCCGCAATGACGTCATCTATCCTGAGGATCATGACCGCTGCCTCCGTTGCAGAAGAAATGGCTTGCGTCTTCACCCTTAGCGGTTCGACCACACCAGCCTTCATCATGTCGATGACCCTTCCTCTGTAAACATCCAATCCAGCGTCCTTTTTGTCCCCCTCGTGCTCTGAGCGAAGAGCAACGAGCATGTCTATCGGATCCAGCCCAGCATTTTCGGCCAGCGTCCTTGGAATGGCCTCTAGCGCATTTGCAAACGCCTCTATAGCCAGTTGCTCTCTTCCACCAACAGAGGATGCATATTCCCTTAGGCGGAGTGCCACCTCTATCTCAGACGAGCCGCCGCCAGTCACTTGCTTTTTATCTTCGATCACAACGCCTACCACGCGAAGCGCATCATGTAATGCCCGCTCGAGTTCATCGACAACGTGTTCGGTCCCACCTCTTAGAAGCAAGGACACCGCCTTTGGATTCTTGCACTTCTCTATGAACACCATTTCGTCCTCGCCGATCTTTCGCTCCTCGACCAATCCAGCTTTGCCCAGATCGCTCTTTGTGATCTCGTCGACGTTGGTGACTATTTTACCACCGGTTGCTCTAGCCAACTTCTCCATGTCGCTCTCTTTTACCCTTCTGACAGCAAGAATGCCAGCCTTCGCCAGATAGTGTTGCACCAGGTCATCGATTCCTTTCTGACAGAATGCCACATTTGCATCGGTTGCTTTGATCTTTTCAACTATGTTCTTCAGCATGCTCTCCTCTTCATCTAGGAACGATTTCAGTTGGTCTGGTGACGTGATCTCTATTTTTGCATCCACTTCTGTTTTCTCGATCTCCAGTGCAGCGTTGATCAATGCTATCTTAGCGTTCTCCACCCTTTTCGGCATTCCAGGGTGTACTCTCTCCTTGTCGACGATCATTCCCTCTATCAGCTCAGAATCATCGGTGCTGCCTCCAACCTTCTTCTCGACTTTGACGTTGTCCACATCCACTGTGCCCTCTTCTTCTACAGCTCTAACCGCTTTCACGGCAAGCTCAGCCAGATTTCCTCTTTCTGCACCTTTTCCAGTCATCGCCGTTACCGCTATCTTTTTGAGCGCACTCTCATCATCTGCATCTACGGTGGTTGCAATAGAACCCAGGATTTCATGTGCCTTTTCTGCCGCCAATCTATAGCCGGATGCTATGACAGTCGGATGCACCTCTTGGTCTATCAACTCCTCTGCATGCTTCAACAATTCTCCTGCGATCACGACAGCGGCAGTCGTGCCATCCCCTACCTCATCATCTTGCGTCTTCGCCACCTCCACCATCATCTTCGCAGCCGGATGCTCTATATCCATCTCCTTCAGAATCGTCACACCATCGTTCGTTATGACGACATCTCCCAATGAATCCACAAGCATCTTGTCCATTCCCCTGGGACCCAAGGTCGTACGTACAGCAGCCGCAACCGCTCTAGCGGCAAGTATGTTCCTGCTCTGCGCCTCCCTTCCTCTCGTTCGTTCAGCACCCTCTCTTAATATCAATACCGGAGTTCCACCAATTTGTCCTGCCATTATATCATACCTCTTTAATTGATAGCACCGAATTGATTGTTTGTGGTTCTATATAAAATTTGTGGGACTTACTTTTTTTGTCTTGGATCAGGGAAATAAAATCGGTTGAATCATCTAACTCGTCCAGCTCATCCTTTTCCACCAGCACCGTGTCATCTATTTGTGATGTTCTGGATCGCCCTTCGACGATGAACACGGACTGCGTGCGAGCAACGTTTGAGATGTTGCTCATCAATCTGGCTCTTTTGATCATCGTATCGGTATATTTGCTGATTCCAGTGAGTATCGTGATGGTATCATCCTGTGACAACGCGTTGAACGGTGCATGTGCGATTGGTAGGACGTCAAATCCAATGTCAACCAATATTTGTAGGACATCTCGCACCATCAGGGACAGAGAATCCAGACATAACTGCAATTCATTTTGTGATCGTGAATATAATAGATCGATGGGACATGCTAGTGGCATGTCTAAGATGGATTCAAGTTTTAGCGCTATCTTAATCGTCGCATCCATCCCCTCCTCGTATTTACTGATGGTTCGTCGAGAGACACCCAGTTCAAGTGCTAGTGCACCTAGGGAGATCCTTTTGTCTGTACGGGCCTCTCGCAGCACATCATCATCGATGCTGACGTATAGTCCTCCAGGTGCGGCATATACTAATGGCGGAACATCTTCCACGAAATAATCATATAACGTTCGTACGTTGATGGAGGGAATCCCATAGCGAATATATACGGCACCATTCTCCAGCAGCTTGTCTCTCGTCTTCTCGCCGATGACGAGAGGATAGCCGATCAGATGGTTTGCCAGACGTCTTATCTCATTTGCGATCTCCACGCTCAGCCCATCGATGTTGGAGAGCACCTTCAGCAGCAATAGTAGCTGGTCCCTTCTCGCAGCGAGATCGAAACTCCTGGGGCGAACATCACATCGGTCTGACACGAAGAATCCCGCCCTCTCTAGTACGTCCGAGACTTGCTGTAGTAATGCATCTCGGCTCATGATATTCACTCAGCCAATACTTCTATATAATATTATGCATCTAAAATGAGGTGATGCTCCTCGGGATCGATGATACGGACTCAAAGAAAGGGATGTGTACCACCTACATAGCAGCAGTATTAGTGGAAAGACTGCAGAGCTATGGGATCAAGGGATATTCAAGGCTGATCAGGCTAAATCCAAACATCAAGTACAAGACGAGGGGAAATGGCGCAGTCGCCATCGAAATCGAGGCTGATGAGGAGCAAGCAACAGAAATCATGGACATCGCCGTCCAGACGGTGGAGGAATTGGCTGAATTGGACGATCCGGACACGAATCCAGGCATCGTGCTCTTGGATCATGTCCCTCCTGAGGTGGAGAAATTCTCAGAGCGAGTAGTACGAGACATAGTCACGATCAAAGAGGGTATGGATCTTGCGAAGAAACATGGAATGGTGCATGCTTTTAAAAACGGCAGGGGTGTTATCGGTGCACTAGCAGCGGTCGGTGTCTCGATAGAGAATCATACATACGAGCTGATGGCTTACAGGTGCAAAGAGCGCTGGGGCATGCCTAGGCGTATCGATAAGACATCAGTACTGGAAGCGGACCAGGCGACATACCCCCACACATGGGATACTGTAGATCTTGCCAACGACGTGATCGTCTTTTCGCCACACTCCCCATGTCCGGTCTTGTTTGGAATCAGGGGCGATGATGTTGACGAAATCAAAAGGGCGTTCAAGATGATCAAGTCTGAGCCGATAGAGCGGCACATAGTATTCAAAACCAACCAGGGTACCGATGCGCACCTAGTATACAAAAGGATCGCCTCTGCAAAAAATGGGCGCTCATATGTTTTGGGCGGAACTGTGGTAAAACAGCCACATTCCATCCAAGGAGGACATGTCTTCTTCACCATTGCAGGGAATGGGCACAAGATCGATTGCGCTGCTTATGAGCCGACGAAGAACTTCCGAGATGTGATTCGAAAGCTTTGCGTCGGCGATAGAATTGCAGTCTATGGCGGCGTGAAAGATCAAACGATCAATCTGGAGAAGATCGAGGTCTTATCGCTCGAAGACCAGTTCCTAGTGCGCAATCCCATCTGTCCGAAATGTCAAAAACGGATGAAATCCTCTGGAAAAAATCAAGGATATCGATGCCGAAAGTGCGGTACAACCTCGCGAGAGGAAGAGCACATCTTTGTCCCAAGAGACCTGAAACTGGGCCTGTACGAAGTTCCCCCATGTGCGAGAAGACACATATCGAAGCCGTTGATCAGAATGACTGGGGAGAGAATCCATCCTAGTAGGTGATCGTCAGCTTTATCAGTACTGTCCTCAAAAAAGGGATGACGATGAAATTGGAAAGTTTGCGGCATGGGACCGCGCTGCTCAAGCGAGGTCTCGCTAAAATGCAGAAAGGCGGCGTCATCATGGATGTCACCAATGCAGATCAAGCTAGAATTGCAGAAGAGGCGGGAGCGGTGGCTGTGATGGCGCTCCATGCCGTACCGGCGGACATTCGTAAATCTGGAGGTGTGGCTAGAATGGCCGATCCTCTGATCATATCAGAGATCATGGATGCCGTCACGATTCCAGTGATGGCAAAGGTCAGAATAGGTCATTTTGTGGAGGCGCAGATACTTGAGGCGCTTGGTGTGGATATGATCGATGAGTCAGAGGTGCTGACGCCTGCAGATGAGAAATCCCACATCGATAAGGTCGGGTTCACCGTTCCGTTCGTCTGTGGTGCCAGAGATCTAGGAGAAGCGCTGAGAAGAATCAACGAGGGGGCGGCGATGATCAGGACCAAAGGAGAAGCCGGAACTGGTGACATAAAAGAGGCTGTCCGACACATGAAACAGATAATGGGCTCGATCAGGGAGCTAAAGGGCATGAACGATGAAGAGCTGATGAAAGTCTCCAGGAAATTAGGAGCACCGTTCGAACTCGTCAAGGAGACGGCTGAGATGCAGAGATTGCCAGTGGTGAACTTTGCCGCAGGCGGAATAGCAACGCCAGCAGATGCAGCGCTGATGATGCGTCTAGGGGCGGATGGCGTCTTCGTTGGCTCAGGAATCTTCAAAGCAGAGTTTCCAGAGAAAATGGCCAAGGCAATTGTAGAAGCGGTGAACAACTATGACAAGCCAGAAGTTCTTGCAGAGATATCAAAAGGACTGGGCGGACAGATGAAAGGGCTGGACATCCATGTCTTGTCCGAGGATGAGATGCTGCAGACGCGTGGCTGGTAGAGCTAATTATGATTCGGATCGGCGTGATCGCGCTGCAAGGAAATATAGAGGAGCATGTTCAAGCTGCGGAGCGTGCGTTGGCTGAGCGTGGTGGCGGTGAGGTCATCCAGATCAAACACAGCGGAATCATCCCGGGCTGCGATGCCATCATCATCCCAGGAGGGGAGAGCACAACTGTAGGACGGTTGATGGAGCGAGAGGGCATCACTCCTGAAATCAAAGCTGCTGCGAAACATACTCCAATCCTTGGGACATGCGCAGGTCTCATTCTGCTCGCAAAACATGGTGATGAGCAAATAGAGCGAACGAAGCAGCCGTTGCTAAAACTAATGGACATTCATGTGAAAAGAAATGCATTTGGGCGACAAAGGGAGTCGTTTGAGGCTTTGCTGGACATACCTGTGTTGGGTGGTGAGCCTTTCCCTGCTGTCTTCATCAGAGCCCCAGCGATCACGCATGCGGAAAAGGATGTGCAAATCCTTGCATCCTTAGGCGAGTATATCGTCGCCGCTCGGCAGAAGAATTTGCTCGCACTGGCATTTCATCCTGAGCTGACCGATGACATGAGGTTTCATCACTATTTCCTGGACATGATTTAGTTGTGAAGGAACACTTGCAGGATGAAGTTGGGATTCATAAAATAGGCTGTCGGAGGTCGACAGGTTTAGTATGAATACATGGAAACAAAGGAGATGATCATGATGAGGAGGTGCAACTAAAATGATGATACTTATTACGTATATCATAATTTTGTTGGGAATATTGTTGACTCTGCTCGGTGCTTTAAAGAGAAAAAACTTATGGAAAACTTCTGTTAGGCATAGGAATGACGATCACGATATTAGGAATATATTTTATTTATGTTATTACCCTACCCTTGGGGGTAGATAAAATCATGGAATCTTCCGACAACCTAACTAAAAAATTTATTTTTGAACAGAAAGCACTTTCGTAGCAGAAAGCTTTTCAAGTAGAGCCCTCAAACCTTTATTACTTCACTCAGCACTTATGTTTTTATTTTAAATGGTCTGTAGGGTGACAGTTTCTTTATACACCCCATACCCCAAACAATACATGAGGTATTACAAACATGGTGTGCGCTTTCATCAAAATTTCGAATAAAAAATCAGAACTTTTAAGAAATCCTCTCTCAGAAAAGGATGGGAGAATAACTCGAAAGATGCGCGCCAAAATATTTGTGAGAAAAATCTCAAAAGGGTTGCTACCATTCGATTATCAGTATGCCTTAGCTTCGATGTTATATGGGAAGCTCGCGCTTGGAAATATTCGTCTCGCAAACGAATCTCATTCTCACCAGGGCTTCAAGTTCTACAATTTTTCAAATCTGATAATTCCGGATCGTCGCCCTTCACGCAAAGGATTGGCATTCGAGGATGCTCATTTCATCCTGACTTCGCCTGATGTCGAATTTGTCAGGAGCTTTGCAGAAGGTCTTTTGCAGGAGCAGGATTTTCATTTGTACGACCAGAATTTCATCGTGACCAAGATCGAAATCCTAGAGCAGAAGAAGCTTCCTAGTCCGTCCACGTTCAGGACTATAAGCCCGATATTCATCAAAACGCTGCGAGAGGAGAATGGCGAGCTTAAGGAATGGGAACTCTATCCGATGGACGGAAAATTCCATGAAAATATTCACAAAAATCTTGTTGAGCGTTATACTGAGTACCATGGTGTGCCGCCCAAAAAAGATCACTTTCACATAACTCGCGTAAGAAGTTTTAAGGGAAAGCGCATTCTAATAGGCAGTGGCGAAAAAGCCACGCCCAGAAGATGCAGTCTGATGACTTTTGACCTAGAAGCCAGTCCTGAGTTGCTAAATTTTGCTTACGACGCTGGCATAGGGGAAAAGAATGCGATGGGTTTTGGATGTGTGGAGGTTGTAGGAAACGGGAGAAACGATAATAACGAGTGAGTCGAAAGTTGTGTTAGAGGTGAAAAAGTGGACAAAACGCTAGAGGAGTTTTTGAAAAGCGAGAAAGTCAAGACCCTAAAACCAGACGAATGTGGTCTCATCTATGATGAGAAGAGGGGTTTGTTAATAGGGGTTTGCAATAAGGATGGAGAAATTAAGGTCACGTTGAAAAAGAAAATCGAGGAGATTTGATTGTCGATTGTAGTGTCTAAGGGGACTATATTAGAGAAAATTAAAGGGCTCTTTAACGCTCACTCATGCATTGAACTTGCGTATCTGTTTGGCTCTATGGCTAATGAGAAAAGAGGAAAGTTGAGTGATGTAGACATAGGAGTATATCTCAATGATGCTTTGACCAAAGAGGAGAGGGATGAAGAGATGCTGAGCATCATCAGCGAGATCGTCTCGCTATTAAAAACGGATAAAGTAGATGTAGTGGTAATGAATGATGCACCTGTTTCCCTTAATTATGAGATAATAAAATGCAACGCCCCAATCTTCATGAGAGACGAAGGAAAAAGGGTTGATGTCGAGCAAACGATTTTGTCCAGATATCTAGATAGAAGGTATCATGAAAAGATGGCCTCTGACATATTCCTGAGAAAGGTGATGGAGGAAGGTATCACTTATTAGGTGAGATTATGGATGAAAAGGAAAAAATATCCCTCAAGTTACGATCGATGAAAAAGTATGTGAATTTTTTATCGTCAAAAAGAAACGTGTCAAGGGAAGAACTGGAAGGAAATTATGAGTTAAGAAGCGCTATCGAAAGGAACTTCCAGTTGGCGATAGAATCAACGCTTGATATAGGCGAGATCATCATCTCTGTTGAGGGGTTTGAAAAGCCCGAGGATTACAAGAGCGTGATATTGATTCTTGGAAAGCACGATATTTTGCCAAAGGATTTTGCTGGAGAATTTGCATTAGCGGCTGGCTTTAGAAATGTCTTGGTTCACATGTATGAAGAAGTCGATATAAATATCCTCTATAATTACTTGCATAACAAGCTGGATGATTTTGATAAGTTTGCGAAGTACATGGTTGAATACATCAGGTCGAAGTAAATGCAAATGCAATGGGCTTTGGGTGTGTGGAGGTTGTAGGGTGAGAGAAGAAGTATCAAATTGGTTGAAACGAGCTTTGAATGATCTGGATACCGCTAGATACAATTTAAACGGTAAAAGATATGATGCTGCTGCCTTTTTCGCCCAGCAAGCTGCAGAGAAAGCACTAAAAGCCCTGCAAATTAAAAGGTTAGGTAGGTTTGAGAGAACTCATGATTTGGTCCTCCTTGCTAAAAGTGTTAACAGTCCAAAAGAAATTATTCAGCTTTGTGGGATTGTAGCACCTTTTTACACTATAACGCGGTATCCTGATGTGGAGATCCCTTCTGATAAAAGCAAAATTTCTTCTGTCGTCGAGGCAAGTGAAAAGGTGGTGGCATGGGTAGAGCAAAACCTGAGATAATAGGTGTGCTGAAGAAATTTAAAGAAAGCATGCCAAAGAAATATAGGATAGAAAAAATCATACTCTTTGGCTCGCAGGCAACGGGAAAAACAAAAGAATCTAGTGATATAGATCTTATAATAGTCAGCAGGGAAAGAAAAAAGTTGGAACTGCTCCCAAAGCTTTATCATGAATGGCATTTGGTCCAGAAGATCGATTATCCGGTTGACTTCCTTTGCTACACGCCAGAAGAGTTTGAGAAAAAGAAAAAACAGATCACGATTGTAAGAGAAGCAGTAAAAGAAGGAATAGTGATATGAAGAATGCGATGGGCTTTGGATGAGGGGAGGTTGTAGGGTGAAAGTTGCTACATTATTTTACAGAGATGTGTTTTAAATGAGTGTAGATGATGATTTCAGGTTGATAACAGGATTTAAAGAATTTTATCCTCACCAAAGAGAAACTATAGAATATCTTTCAAATGGCAAATCTGTAGTTCTTCGTGCTCCTACGGGCTCTGGAAAGTCAGAGGCGGTAGTTTTACCATTTCTAACAAATATGAACAAAACTTTGCCCTCTCAGATGTTGTATTCTCTACCTGTTAGAACATTAGTTGACGACTTGAGCAGCAGATTTGCAAAGTATTCAAATGTTAAGTGGTTAAGTGTAGCAGGACATCATGGAAAAAGAATTGAAACCCCGTTATTTTATCCCCCAATAATTGTCACTACCATCGATCAAACTGTTGGCGCTTACGTTTGCACTCCGCTAAGCTTATCCCTTAGGCATGGAAACATTCCTGCTGGGGCTGTTAGTTCTGCTCTATTAGTGTTTGATGAAGTGCATACATTTGATCCCGAACGGGCTTTACAATCAGCATTAATCTTGGCAAGGCATTCTAATAGACTGAACTTGCCTTTTGTTTTTATGTCAGCCACGATGCCGGACTCATTTATTAAAAAATTAGAGGGAATAATTGATTTCGAGAAAGTTGATGCAGATGAGAAGGACATCCCTATAAGAAAGAACAGAGATGTGTTGGTTTATTGGGAAGGTAGAAAATTAACGAGTAAAAACGTAATGGAGAAATACAACACATCGAAAGGTAAGACAATCGTTGTATGTAACACTGTAAGTAAAGCTCAAGAAATTTATAGGGAGTTAAAGGGAAAAGTTGATTGCGAACTCGTGTTACTTCATTCTAGATTTTTAGAGGAGGATCGGAATGAAAAAGAGGAAAAGTTAAAGGAGATATTTAAAAAGGGCTCCGAAAGAATAGGTATTCTCGTATCAACCCAAGTTATAGAGGTCGGTTTAGATATTTCTTGCGATACTATGCTTACAGAATTGAGTCCTATTGACTCTCTGATTCAAAGAGCTGGAAGGTGCGCCAGATGGGGTGGAAAAGGACGTTTGTATGTGTATGACGTCGAAAAACCAAATCCATATAGGAAAGATCTAGTAGATGAAACAAGGAAGAAAATAAAAGAGATTGACGGGAGGAAACTTAGTTGGGAAGCTGAAAAAGCTCTTGTTAATGATATTCTAGGAGAATATGTTGGAGAATGGCTGAACATAGAAAATACGGCAAGAATATTAAACACTCTCGCTCAAGCCGCATTTGAAGGAAATAGAAAACTAACAGAAGATGCTGTAAGAGAGACCTTTTCATGTGAAATAAGCATCCATGATGATCCAAGCACTCTTGAGAATGCATATGGATTGAAAAAAATAAAAGTACACGCTGGGGTTCTAAGAAAGTTTTTCAAGGATTCGGAGCCAATAGTGTGGAAATTAGTAGATAATAATATAATCTCTGATGAATCTCCTATCATTATCCCTCGGAAAATTTCTAGTGCTGAGGAAATTTTGCCTTACGGGTTCTACATAATCCATCCAAACTACATTTCATACGATAAGCATAATGGATTATTATTTGAGCCACGAGGAGAGAGCTTTGAGTGTATGGGGAGGGGAGAGCGTAGAGCACCCGAGTATGAATACAAAAGAGAGACTTGGGTTGAACACTCTATGAGAACTCTAGAAGTTTTTGAGAGTATTTTTTTACCTCGCTATAAATTTGCTATCGATAAGTTTGCAAAAGCATGGAAAGTAGAATTTAGCGAGTTTTTAGAAGAATTAAATTTGGTGATGTTGCTCCATGACATTGGGAAGTTGAATAAGGAATGGCAAAAGAAAGTTGGATGGCAAGAAGGTGAAGAACCACTAGCGCACTCTGGAGAGGGAAGCATTGAAGGTCTTCCATCACATGCTCCTATATCTGCTTATGCTTTAAGTCGTATATTTTATAAATGGGGTACAGAAATTGGTCAAGCGTTTTACTTTGCCTTAGCACATCACCACAGTGTGAGAGCCTCAAAAATGTCTAAATATAGACTTATCGATAACTGGGAAAGTTATCTGAGGCAATTATCAATATCAAATGTTTATGTCGAAGGGATCCACTCAAGAGGAGAGGGGAAGTTATTTGGAAAGTTCCCAGAGCTAATTAATCATGAGAAACTTTATCACACGTATACTTTTATTTCAAGGCTATTAAGATTGTCCGATAGAACGGCTACAGGGGGAGGTGAGGATGCAGTATTACGTTATGAAAACTGGCATGGAAATGTTTGATGCCTGTAGAGCTTATGGTCTTGGATTAGTGCTGGATACCCTTAGGGAGGATGACGAAAAAGAGGTAATTGTAAGTAATGTTGGAATATATTACTCTGTTGAAGGGCCTGAAATTGATAAATCTGCCGTTAATAGACTAATGCACCTCCTTGACCCAAATTTAGCGTGGAAAGAAACCTTTCTAACTATACAAAGAAGTCGAAGAGGCGACCTTAAGAAGGCGACAAAAAATAAGATCGATAAGATAGGAGATACACTTAGGGATGACGTAGATCAGATACTTAGAAAGTATGAAAAACCAGTCCCAGTTGAATTTTCCTCATCAAAAGGGGAAACACTCTATCAATCTATGGAGCTAGCTGCGACTAAGGGCTATAGAGTTCCTATAAGATCTAAAGTGGCGTATACTGAAGGCTCATCTATTAAGGTACCAGCCGAGGATTGGGCTCTCGCAGCTTTAGGCGAGGCTCACTTCACCGTATGGAAGGGTGGAGTGGCATTAGCTACTATTATTCCTCAACCAGAGAAGGTAATGGTTATGCATTGCCGAGACATTCGAAATAGTATTGATCAAACTAATGTAAATAGGGTTAGCACATTAACCACACTCGCTCATATGGCGGTGCTTTTAATGAGTGAAATAAGAAATAGGAAAAGAAGTGGCGACCCTTTCATAGACAAATTTTCTTCCTTGATTTATGGTGCAATGAGACGGACAGGAGGTCAATTGAAACCTGCTAGTGGAGGCATCTTTCCTTTAGATTTTCTTTACAATCTGATGGAGAGTGACCCAGAGATATCAGGTGAAATTTTTGAAATGTGGGATCATGTCTTTAGGATTCGAAATGCAAAGGGTCGTTCACTCGAAGATCTTTCACTTTCTCTCTCCGAATTTATTGCACATCCAATGATGGAGACGCAGGAAAACTATCTTAAAGTCCATCTAAGATACTTAATAAAGGATGATGTGAAAATTAGAGCATACACAGAAGAGTGTATAAAAGAGGTGATGAAAAATGTCAGAAGTTAAATTAGAAGAAATTTTTAAAAATGAAGCAATTGAGGATTTCGGAGATGCCCTTAGAAAGGCTATTCGAATGGAAGATATTCAGGATTATGCATCGTTAGTAGAACTAGAGTATGTGGAGTCAAAGGAAGGGTTTGCAGAAACCATAAAGAAGTTTTTGAGACGCTACCATACCCATGCAAAGAAGCTGCATCTTAGAATACCAAAAGAGGAAAGCCTTAATAGTATTATGGGATTGGTGGATAAATATGGTGTAAAACTTGTGAGGGCTGCTCTAATTTCGCACGCTTTAGTAAAATCTTCTAGAGAAGAAGAATCTGGAGAAAGAACTGAAGGAGGAGAGTAGGATGGAAAAGAAAAGTAAAGAAACAGTGTATGAGATTGCAATTTTAGGAAGGGCAACATGGAACTTGCATTCTTTGAGCAATGAGGGGACCGTGGGGAATGTAACAGAACCAAGGACTATCATCCTTGCAGATGGAACGCAGACAGATGGTGTTTCTGGTGAAATACTAAAACATATGCATGCCGAATATATGTGGGCTCTTGAAAACAACAAAGATAACTTCTGTGAAGTATGTAAGAAGTTCCGCCCAGAAAGGGCTGATGGAAATCCTAAGGTGAGAAAAAAATCTAATGCAGAGGATGCAGTAAAAGAGGCTATTGAATGCGAACTTTGCGATGTTCATGGATTCCTTGTACAACGGCCACCCGCTACTCGAGAGTCTACAATAGAATTCGGCTGGGCTGTCGGTATTCCATATGTTCAAAGGAGCATCCATGTGCACTCAAGACACGCATTACATGAGGCGTATCTTGAAATTGATGAAGAAAGAGAAGAAGGTAAATGGGAAAAAGAAAAGTGTAGTGTTCGAGAGTGCAAGACAGAAGAAAGTGAAAGTAAGCTCTATAAAGTGAAGAACAGATGGTATTGTGAAACGCATCTCCCTGTTCGTACGCCTCAAATGCTCTATCATCGTCCCACACGCTCGGGAGCCTACGGAGTAGTCTCAGTGTTTCAACCGTGGAGGATAGGGTTGAATAACGTGAACTTTATATATGATATCAATGACGATGATAAAAGAAAATTTAGGTATAAGCTGGCACTAAAAGCGTACCAGGCAATGTTCATGAGACCAGAAGGGGCGATGACAAGTACGAGATTACCGCATACTGAGAACTTTGAGGGCGTAATTGTTGTTTCAAAGACAAACTTTCCAGTACCAGTGATCAGTCCGCTTAAGGATGATTACAAAGAGCAAATAAACAGTATTAAAGCAACTATAGACAGTGGAAATAGCATCGATATAATAAAATTCGATAGCATTTCGAACTTCGTAGAGAAGATGGACGGTTTATTAGATAAGGGCCCATATAAAGTTGAATTCGAATAGAAAGAGAAGAAGTAGAAAGACATCATAACTTCTTGGTAAGGTGAGCAAATGGTCTGGTTTAAGGCAGAATATGAATTTGGTAGCCTATTCTCCTATAGAATGCCCGACTTCTCCTCCCAATATGCTTTATCCTTGCCTTTACCAGGTCCTTCTACAATAAAATTAGCAACAGTCGCAACTGCCATAGAAAGCACGGGAAATCTGAAATATGGGAAGGAAATTTTTGAACTTATAAAGAATGCTGAAATTAAAATAGGGATGCCAAAGAGAATTGGAATATCTAACGTATTGATTAAAAGGTTGAAGAAGAAGAAAGATAAAAAGGAATTAGAAACAACTTTTGGCATCCGTGGTTATGTGCATTTTCTCGAACCAATCGAAATTTATGTAAATGCAAAAGAGTATGCGAGGGATATTGGAAATTTATTAAGAAGGATCAGACGATTTGGTACTTCTGATTCTCTTGTCTGCTGCAAAAGTCCTATTAGCGAGGAAGAGCCACCAGAAAATTGTATCGAGGCTGTTGATCATTTTCCTGAAAAAGCTGAAAGAAACATGCTCGTAGTTCCTGTAAAAGACTTAAATCAAGATGAAAAAGTCAGGTTCGAGCATGTAAATCCCTATGATGAAGCCCCAAGTAAAGACGTTTTCGTAAGGAAGTTCTACTTCATTCCCATTCTCAATTCACGAGAAGGGAAAAATTGGACAGTTTATGAAGTAGCTCCTTGACTTATAAAAATAACTCGTCCCCCCTTGTCGCGAAATTCATGTATACTTACATCTTCCTCCCACCATCATGTGGAATGTTTAAAATGCTTGATGTGTATTGGATATTTCGATATTAGTGGCAAGTTGATCACGCCTGGGCTATCGTACTTTAGAGTATAAGGTAAATCCAGCAAAATTTAAATATATACTCACGATTATTATACTCATGAGTATAAAGTTTATAGATAGAGAGCAGTAACTGAGTTTTCTATAAGAGGCCTACAAAAAGAAGAGTTGGAGAGAAGTCAGGGTTTAAAAAATCCTGTTTGGAATACTGTAAAGAAAACAAAATTCTAACGTTCGATCTGAATCAAACGGAAGAAATATTTGCTCCCCATTAAAAAAGGGCGGTCAGATTGCAAACTACTATCAAACCCATGACCATCACGGGCGTAAAAGTCGCATACTATTTCATCTGTCATACGAAGCTCTGGCTTTTCTCCCATAATTCTTGAATAACTTTTTTATCCTATTGGATACAATATGTATCCATATGCTCGAAGCGATTATGGGCTCAAAAACAAGGGTGAAGTTACTCACGCTGTTCCTGCTGAACCCTGAGAGGAAGTTTTACGTTCGTG
>JASEEV010000059.1 GCA_030019435.1 Methanocellales archaeon
TAAGCAAAGGCAACGTCAGGACGTATGATATGGGAGGCTCAGGATACAAACTGCATCAAGTGTCATCCAGCAGAGGGCGCTGAACTTGCTGCAAGCACGTATCACCAGTTCGGATCAGGCGGAAACCAGGCGTGTAAGATGTGCCATCACAAGATCAACACTCCATTAGGAGAAGAGGGACACGCAGCGGTGACGACCCCGTGTACATTCTGCCATGGTAAGGTTCCAGCAAAGTTAGAAAGCATACATGAGGCGCACAGAGGATTCTACCTGAACGCCACCGAATCGAGCATACAAAAGGGCGGTAACGAGGCCTGCGTTGCATGTCATACCCACGTTGCCTTTAATTACATAGCAACGCCACCAGAAGGACTTACATACGACGCCAGCACTGGCGAGTTCGGCAGAGAACCGATAACGCCGTAACTCCACGATGGACGCTGGGCGCTTTGCACAGCGTGGGAGTTTTGGCTCCCACCATTTCTCCCGTTCCCCCCGGTGTCCGTGAAAGGGATCTGGGTGCCAGGATCTGCATGGCTGCGTGACCCCTCTCCTATGGATGTCTCTGCGGCCAGGCGATGGCAAAGCCCAGAAAGCTCCTGCAAGGGTCAAACCCGCAGGGGCCATGCCCGCCCGAAGGGGGCGGAGTAACAAAATGGAGGAAAAATAGTGAAACTGAGAGAGAAGAAGATAAACGCATTTGGCAGGTCGATTCCGGTGATAGCGGTCATCCTGATGGTGCTCACCGCAGGGATCGCGGGGGCGGCACTGGTGTCGGTCTACTTCACGGTGACTGGGACTGTGACGGTCAATCCAGCATTGAGCGTTGTGCCAGAAACATACACGGTGACGATGGAACAAGGAGAAACAGCAACACAGGACATCGTGATATCCAATGCAGCAGATGTGTCCATAGATACTGAGATAACTACAGAGATACTTCCAGATGTGGTAGGGATTACGGTGACATATTACACTGGATACGGGACTCCAGATCAAGCTCCATTACCAGATGCTGACGTAGATGGGTTGCCAGAGGCGACAATACCCGCGTCAGGCAGCCTGACGATAACGGCAGAGATAGTAGCTAATCCGGCTCTTGAACCGATCACATACACAATCACGACAGGCGTAGTGCCAGCGTGATAGAAATACGGTAGAACACAAATCGGGGGCAATAATGCCCCCTCCCATTTTTATGGGAAATAAGGAGAAAGTAAACTACCACCTATTAAAATAGGTAGTAGTTTACAAACCCCTATCTTGGAAAACAAAA
>JASEEV010000060.1 GCA_030019435.1 Methanocellales archaeon
TGAGCCTCAAGGTCAATCGTGGGACGTATTGGAATCGCCTTTTCGACAACTATCTAGTGGGGTGAAAAATGGGTATATCAATCCGTGCTTGTCCTCCAATCCAGACGAACATACGGGAGGGCTTCAAGCGGCTCGTGACGATAGACCACACAGCGGCCGGTGCCAGTAACCTCACCGACTACCAAGTCAAAATCGCCCTCGCCTACGCCCACGGTCTGCAGGAGGACTTCGACGATGTCAGGTTCGCCGAGGAGGGGGGCACAAAAGTCAGCCATTGGAGGGAAACCTATACCGCCAAGGCTAGTGCGACCTTCTGGGCCAAGGTGGCGTCAATCTCCGCCAACTCGAAAAGGTACATCCTGCTGCGTTTTGGTCATCCCACGGCGTCGAGTGCGAGCGATAAGAATGCGACATTTCCATCCTTTGAAGAAGACTTCAGTGGTGACCTATCGAAATGGGATACAGCAAACGCAATTGGAACGTGGAGTATTGTATCAGGCGAATTACATTGTGGAGGCGGAACAGGCGCCAAGATATGGACAATTGATGACTACTATCTGAGTCCAGGTACGACAACGATAACATACAAAACTACCGATGCAGGCTCTGGTAATGCATTTGGCATATTATTCATGTTAAAAAATGACGATTACTATTATTGGTATCGAGTTAGCGCTGATGGAGCTACCCCAGCAGGATGGTATTGTTTTTATAGACGTGCTGCTGGAACTACTACAGAATTACTAATAAACAAAGGCACGGGACAGACAAGAACATCGCCCTGGTATTTTAAAGTACAAGTTACAGTCAATGCAGACAGCGTTGTAATTGATGTATGGGAGAGTTCAGATGGCGTAAACTGGAGTTATCACGATGATACGAATATGCCATACAAAGATACATCTGCTGAAAGATTGACTCAAGGAAAAATTGGTGCTGTAAGTAGCGATGGAGTTGCGGTGGATTACGATGATTATTACATTGACGGAACTCGCAAATATGCCTCCCCAGAGCCGACCACGAGCGTGGAAGTTTCGACGAGGATACGGTAAATGAAGACATATTGCATCTCTGACATTCATATTGGTTTTGAGCACTCAAACTACAAGGCGATAGCACGGCTCCTCAAAAAA
>JASEEV010000061.1 GCA_030019435.1 Methanocellales archaeon
GCTAACTAAATCCATAGTAGACCTCCTGAGCAGGCATACTGCCTGCTCAAAGGAGTATCACTTTTCTAGCAAAAATAGTTAGCTAAGGTGCGAGCAATTCATCTGCCGACCTGAAGGTCGGAGATTTCTTGCTCAGACGTTAAGATTTTCATTCGATCAATCCCTATTTTTCTTGGGAGTTTTTAGATTCATTTCTAATCCCTACAAATATAAATCCCTACAAATATAAATGATATTGCGGCATCATTTTCTCACTGAAAAATCCTTTTGTCCCTTTTTGCCGATATTGCCGTTAAAATGTATTTTCTGCCTTTTCTTTCCCCGGTTGGAGTTAGCACACCAAGCTTTACTAAATCCTTACGCAAGGTTCTTTCAGCAAAATTTGGAAATAGCTTCTTATAGTCACTGAGCACAACTTCGCCTCTTTTTTTACCACTTCTATTAACTCTCTTTGTCTCTCGTTTAACTTTTTCTCAACATCCTCAGGAATGTAAAATTTACTGAAGATAACCCTAAATCCTTGATATTCTTCAAATTTGGGCTGTGGCAAACTTTGTTCCAAACATGAGTCAATTATTCTTCGTATCCCGGTCCCCCATTGCTCTATAAAGCCGATATCATATGGGCAATAAGTTTGTTCCTCAATACAGACTTATGCGGTTTAAATATCTAGAGTAATACCTAGAGGCAGTTTCCCAGGGTTCCAAACGATCAATTTATCATCATAAATTCTCACTTGTATTTCGCTTGGCTCCGTGTAATCTCTATGAACAATTGCATTTATTACAGCCTCTCTCAAAGCATCTAAAGGATATCCCCAAATCTCTTCTCTAAATTGTATGTTGCAAAAAATATTGAGTAGCTAAACTTTCAGCATCTCTTCGAGGTCGTAGGCGAGGATGCCTTTTTTCTGAAGTCTTTTATCGAACTCATTTCAAAAGTATTTATAGCTTGAGGGCTCTCTTCTATTTGAGGGGATGAAAATTGAGGTTTGAAGAATTATCAGATGGGCAATGGGAGTTCATAGAGCCATTGTTACCGCCCCAACCTAGG
>JASEEV010000062.1 GCA_030019435.1 Methanocellales archaeon
GAAATAGCGGAAGTATCTCAGCTGTTGGACATGGCAGAATTGCTAAAATCAGACCATAGTGGGATTGAAATAATCTACAGCTTCAGATGTTATATCAGTCTGTGTACCGCTAAAATCAGACCATAGTGGGATTGAAATCCTTTTTTGTCTGTGGGAACATCAATATCAGCAGTGCTAAAATCAGACCATAGTGGGATTGAAATGAAAGTGCGATTTGTGTGGTGGTGAGGTGAGAAAGGGCTAAAATCAGACCATAGTGGGATTGAAATGAAGCTCCCCATTTAACTGCTACGTTTGCAAAATCGCTAAAATCAGACCATAGTGGGATTGAAATATTGCTAAGACTATCATGACTACTGCCAAAACCAAAGCTAAAATCAGACCATAGTGGGATTGAAATCAAAAAGAAAGGATGTGAAAAAATGGCAAGAATTACTGCTAAAATCAGACCATAGTGGGATTGAAATCTGTTACCATGTTCATTCCCTTCGATTAAAAACTTTGCTAAAATCAGACCATAGTGGGATTGAAATTATAATTTTACACCAAGACCTACCGTTGCTCCGATGGCTAAAATCAGACCATAGTGGGATTGAAATAAGAAGGATTGGTAGAAAACTGAATCTTGCTGAACCCACGCTAAAATCAGACCATAGTGGGATTGAAATCACTATTAGAGAACGAAAAAGGAAATAAAGAAAAAAGCTAAAATCAGACCATAGTGGGATTGAAATAATGATGATCGCTGCGATAGCTGTGAGGACTTCCTTGCTAAAATCAGACCATAGTGGGATTGAAATGCGGTATGAAGGGCTGTTGGAGCAGGGGTATGAGGCGCTAAAATCAGACCATAGTGGGATTGAAATTAGATCCCAACAACCACTACGATGAGAATCTGAAGGGCTAAAATCAGACCATAGTGGGATTGAAATCACACGGAGCATCTAGGCCTTCTAGTGTCCTTGTCGCTAAAATCAGACCATAGTGGGATTGAAATGAAGCCGGCATACGTCCTCGGTTTGCCAGAAGATAAGGCTA
>JASEEV010000063.1 GCA_030019435.1 Methanocellales archaeon
TATCATTGATACCAATATACACCCAGTTCACACCATCCGTCGAGTTCCGGAACGTGGCATTCTGGACCATGGCTGGGAGACCTGTTGTGGTATTGAACGTTGTGGCATTGAGATTTATAAAGGCTTGGGGACTTGTGTAGTTTGTGATGACGGTGATATTTGCCGGAACGTCGAGAATTACCTGATCTGCATTGTCGACATTTATGTTCCCGCTTACGTTGACCAGTCCATCGTTCGTGACGACCTTGATGGAGTACACATCATCTGGCACTGTTGTCGTGTCCCATGTCTGATTGAAGTGCGTGTAATCGCCAAGCGTATCATTGATGCCGATCATGACCCAAGCATCGCTCTGAGAGTTCTTATAATAGAACGTGGCGTTCTGGACCTTGGCTGGGAGACCTGTTGTGGTATTGAACGTTGTGGCATTGAGATTTGTGACACCTGAGACGGTGGTACCATTTGCCGGAACGTCGAGAATTACCTGATCTGCATTGTCGACATTTATGTTTGCACTGAAGTTATAGGCAGCTAACTTATCTGTTGTATTTATTGCAGTAGCATTGAGGAAGTACACGTCATCTGGCACTGTTGTCGTGTCCCATGTCGCATTGACAAGTAGATCGGTAGATGTAACACTTTGGTTGATCAGTGTCCAAGTCGAATTGTCCAACGAATAAGAGAAGTTAACATACCCATTAAAGTCAGTAAAATCCGCGATGGTGGTATTGATCCCTGTGACATCTGAGACGGTGGCACCATCTGGTGGTTTGGCAATAGTTATCGATTGAGCACTCACCGGCATCACGAATACTGCAAAAACTAAAAGCACTAGGATCGCTGTTAATACTATCACTGAAGTCTTTCTTTTCATTTTACTTCCCTATCCCCTTCTTGAAAGGACTTTAGGAGCATGTTATATAAAAACATATCGTTCTTGGGCGAAAAAGTCGCTTTTGGTCATCCTTGAAC
>JASEEV010000064.1 GCA_030019435.1 Methanocellales archaeon
TACCTCTTTAATTGATAGCACCGAATTGATTGTTTGTGGTTCTATATAAAATTTGCAGTTACATAGAAAACTTTTTCAAAGCCTAACTTTCTATTACGTGGGGGCATTTAGTTTGAGGAGCTATTCCATCAAAAAAGGTCTTGAACGGGCTCCGCACCGAGCACTGCTTCATGCTTGTGGCTTGAAAAGCGAGGACTTTGACAGACCGTTTATTGCGGTCATCAACAGCTACAATGAGATCGTTCCTGGTCATATCCACCTTCGTAGGCTAGCTGAGGAGGTAAAAAAAGGCGTACGTAGTAGAGGAGGGGTGCCATTTGAGATGAACACGATTGCAATATGTGATGGGTTGGCGATGGGTCATGATGGCATGCATTATTCGTTGCCCAGCCGAGATATCATTGCGGACTCCATAGAACTCTGGGTGCAAGCGCACGCACTTGATGGCATGGTTCTCCTTCCAAGTTGTGATAAAATCGTCCCCGGTCATCTGATGGCAGTAGCACGGGTGAACATTCCTTCGATCATCATCACAGGAGGACCAATGAAACCAGGCAAATTTCGTGGAGAGAATGTAGATGTCATCACGGTCTTCGAGGCGATCAGCAAGGTCGCAGCGGGCACGATGACCATGGAGGAATTGAGATCGCTTGAACGCGTTGCATGTCCTGGTGCAGGTAGCTGTGCTGGCATGTTCACTGCCAACACCATGGCTTGCGTGACAGAAGCATTGGGAATGTCGCTTCCAGGCTGTGCAACAGCGCACGCAGTCGATGATAAAAAAATGGAGTTGGCCTTCGAGACGGGAAAACAGGTGATGGTGCTGATCGAAAAGAAGATTCTAGCACGTGACATCATGACAGAGGATGCTTTTCGAAATGCGGTCATGGTAGACTTGGCGTTGGGAGGTTCTACTAACACTGCACTTCATCTGCCTGCGATCGCACATGAAGTTGGCATTGATCTCAAGC
>JASEEV010000065.1 GCA_030019435.1 Methanocellales archaeon
ATCGGATCCAGCCCAGCATTTTCGGCCAGCGTCCTTGGAATGGCCTCTAGCGCATCTATAAACTTGGCAACAGCCAACTGTTCCCTTCCCCTTAGCGATGCACCGTATTCTCTCAACCTAATTGCCAACTCTGCCTCTGGAGATCCTCCACCTGCAACGAGCCTCCCGTCTTCTATTGCCACTCCGACGACGCGTAGTGCATCGTGCAACGATCTCTCAAGCTCATCGACAACGTGCTCGGTTCCACCTCTCAGAAGCAAGGACACCGCTTTGGGATTGTCACACTCCTCTACAAAGATCATCTCATCCCCAGCGATCTTTCGCTCCTCGACCAATCCAGCTTTGCCCAGATCGCTCTTTGTGATCTCTTCTATGCTTGTAACGATCCTCCCATTAGTTGCTCTAGCCAATTTCTCCATGTCGCTCTTTTTAACCCGCCTGACTGCCAGTATTCCTGCCTTCGCCAGATAGTGTTGCGCCAAATCATCGATGTCCTTCTGACAAAATACCACGTTTGCGCCACTGTTGACGATTTTGTCAGTCATGTCTTTCAGCATTTTTTCCTCTTCAGCAAGGAACGACCTCAGCTGATCTGGTGATTTGATCGAGATCTCAGCATCGACCTCAGTATCCTTTATTTCCAGTGCGGCGTTGATCAGACCAATCTTTGCATTTTCGACCTTCTTTGGCATGTCTGGGTGTACCCTTTCTTTGTCAATTACCATCCCTTCTATCAACTCTGAGTCATCCGTGCTACCCCCTACCTTCTTCTCGACTTTGATGTTATCCTCATCCACAACGTATTCGCCATCAATTTTTTCGACAACCAATCGCACAGCCTTTACAGCAAGTTCAGCCAATCCTTCTCTTGCTGCCTCTGCACCTTTTCCAGTCATCGCAGTCATCGCAATCTTTTTGAGCGCACTCTCATCATCTGCATCTACGGTGGTTGCAATAGAACCCA
>JASEEV010000066.1 GCA_030019435.1 Methanocellales archaeon
TATCATAATAACTAATATGTACGAAATTTCAATCCCACTATGGTCTGATTTTAGCCCCTCACACGTACATATTGTTATTATCCTCTCTGGGATTTCAATCCCACTATGGTCTGATTTTAGCAACGCTTCTGTATCTCTCACAAATAACGATACGTCCTATTTCAATCCCACTATGGTCTGATTTTAGCTTTTTGATCCCACCTTATGACTACAAATTCCTGTTCATTTCAATCCCACTATGGTCTGATTTTAGCAACTCAATTGCCATTGCCATCACTTCCGCTCTCAATATTTCAATCCCACTATGGTCTGATTTTAGCGAAAGAATGGGCAGACAGAATAAGTAAAGACAGTAATTTCAATCCCACTATGGTCTGATTTTAGCCTATAGACTGGCAGTGGATCCGAAGGTGCTGAGAGATTTCAATCCCACTATGGTCTGATTTTAGCCTCGACACCGTGACCCAGCAAAAATGACGGTTGGTATTTCAATCCCACTATGGTCTGATTTTAGCCTTTATGCGTCTATCATGACAGCGAATACCAGATTAATTTCAATCCCACTATGGTCTGATTTTAGCTGTTGACCTTTAAAGCCCTTCCAAGCGTATAGGAAACATTTCAATCCCACTATGGTCTGATTTTAGCTCTTGAGGGTGGCTTTTATTCTGGTGGATGGTCGGGATTTCAATCCCACTATGGTCTGATTTTAGCAAGTCTTACCTTTTTCAACTTCGCACCCGGACCTCATTTCAATCCCACTATGGTCTGATTTTAGCAAGGAAAGAACTCCAGAAGGTGCTCCAACTTGGTTGAATTTCAATCCCACTATGGTCTGATTTTAGCAAAATCGGTATTTGGAGTCAAACTAATGGTTGGTATATTTCAATCCCACTATGGTCTGATTTTAGCCCAGCCGCCACGCCCGATTGAATA
>JASEEV010000067.1 GCA_030019435.1 Methanocellales archaeon
CGCGCTCGGTCATCTTTGAGCAGGCTGAAAACAGGTTGCACGCCCAGAAGGCGCTGTTGGTTAAACTCCTAGGTTAAAGCCAATAAATTTTCAAGCCATTATCTAACTGTTGCGTTTGCTGTTGCATTTCCTCTACTCACTAATACATCCACTATATCAGTTATATTGATATTTTCACCCAACCTCGAGATATAGTTACAGCGAGAGAGTAGTTTACAAAATTATAAACAGTCCAAATATTGTAGAGGGTAACAATAAGTATAATAAATACAATGATTGCCATTAAAACAGAAAACGACGAATTTTCTAGCAATCTGTTAAATGCCATCAAAAACATAAGTACTGCTAAGCCTGCAGAAGTAAATAACAAATAACGAGATATATCGATTAACTCTGCTTTTTGTGTCTGGATTTTTCCCTCTATCTTTTCGTCAGTAGGAAATGGAGTGAAATATGTTGCAAAAAATATTGGGACAAAAACTGTAAGACTGAGGTTGATCATAAGTATCGCGATTAAAAAGATCCCAATTCTTGCAGTTGATTAGCTTATTTCGCATATGCTTCATCTTTTCACCATTCGCCTAACGTCTTCGGTGTTTGCGAAGTGCCCCGAAGGGCTATTTGGGTGAGCGAAGCGAACCGCAAACACCGTGTTGTCCGAGTGCGTTAGCACCGAAGCGAGCGATAGCGAGCGGAGAGTTGCGGGCGACATTAAATCTTCTTTATGCCTTTTAATTTTCTACGGTCTTACCAAATGCATTGCATCAATTTTTTCACTGTAATTTTCGATAACAGAGATGGGAATATGCATTCCTAAAGTAACTCCTTCGCGATCTGCGGGATCTTTGAGGAGATAAATGAAGGGAGCATTAGGTATGTTTATTACCTTAGCAAGGC
>JASEEV010000068.1 GCA_030019435.1 Methanocellales archaeon
AGTCCTTTGGATTTAATTAAAGGAGGTGATAAATAAAATATGAGTTCGGATATAACACCAAAATGGAGTGATATACGAACCAAGTTCGGATATAAGTAGTTAGCAGAAATTCGGGGGCTCGCCTGTTGAAAAGAAAAACTTTAATAGAATGAATCTTAATAGAATATTATGATGAAATTAAAACTTTTAATTTATGGAATTTTGATATTAGCGGTTATTGGAGTTATTTTTATAAGCGGTTATGTTCAGCAAAAGCCTGCTGAAGGGGGCATTCAACCTGTCAAAGTGCCTAAAGAAGAAATTCAAGAAAGAATATATACAAACAAAGAACTAGGGTTCAAAGTACAAATTCCAGTTGGGTGGAAATATAAAACAGAGCTCATTTCTAAAAGATTTGGAGGAGTAGTTTTTGCCCAAGAAGCCGAACTTCCAAATCCGGGATTAACCCCAGATAGTCCATTTTATTTCCTTGATACTCTGGGAGAGAAAATAGTGATGTTCTTTACTTTTGGCGCTGAAAAGAAGGCCGAGAGAGCTTTTAAAATTGCTGAAGAAAAATTGGCCGAAGTTACAGCCATGGCCCAAAAGGGAAAAGCTGAAGCCTTGGAGAAGGCTAGTAAAAAGTATGAAGAATATTTGGGTATAGCTAAAGAAAAAGGAAAAGACATAGAGAGGTTAGTAGTTTTAATTGCTGGAAAGTGGAATAAAAGTCACAAATCGTGGTGATTGGATTAGAAAAAAACATGGGAAGAAACATAAAGGATGGCTAAAGCTACATATAGCAGTTGATACTAAAAGTAAGAGGTTAGTCGGGGTGACATCCTCTCAGCCCTAAAGGGCTGAGCTTCCATGAAAGATTGACAACGAA
>JASEEV010000006.1 GCA_030019435.1 Methanocellales archaeon
TTGACTCGATCAATGATAGATCAAATTCTTCTGCAAACTTGGCGTTTGCAACCACGTTCTCAACTCTAATGATCGGCTCTGGCATGCTCTTCCTTATAGAGCATGACAACGATAAAACCTACGGTAGAACGTAAAGATTTATCTGTTCTGATAACGAGTTAGGCTCAATGAGCGAAACCGTTCACTGGGCAGATGTGATAGCTGAGGATGTGTTGAGAAGAGGGAATAGGCACGTTGTAGCAACTGGTATAACTCCCTCTGGACCGATTCACATCGGAAACATGCGAGAGGTGGTCATTGCTGATGCAGTATGTCGTGTGCTAAGGGATCGTGGCGCAGATGTGCGATTGATCTATATCGCAGACACGTACGATCCTCTCCGCAGAGCATATCCATTCCTCCCAGATGGCTATGGAGAGCACATCGGCAAGCCACTCTCAGAAATACCAGATCCAGATGGTTGTTGCCCTAATTACGCGGAACATTTTTTGAGACCATTTTTGAACTCGCTTGGATGGTTGGAGGTTGAAATCACGGTGTATAGAGCAGATGATATGTATAAAAGCGGTATGTATGCCGATCTCATAGGAACGGCGCTTGAGAACAGAGACGGCATTGCAAAGACACTCGCTGAAGTCGCTGGTACGTCCATCCCATCAAGTTGGAGTCCACTCAATCCTTTATGCGAACAATGTGGCAGGATTACAGACGCCATCGTCAAGGGGCATGTGGGAAAGAATGTGGACTACAAGTGTATGTGTGGTCATCATGGGACTGCTGATTTTTCAAAAGGCGGAGGAAAGCTCACGTGGCGGGTGGACTGGCCTGCACGATGGAAAATGCTCGACATCACCGTCGAGCCTTTTGGAAAAGATCATGCTGTTGCAGGAGGCTCCTATGATACTGGGGTGCGTATCTCAAGGGAGATCTATGGCCATGAGCCGCCATATCCCATACCATTTGAGCACATATTTCTTAAAGGCAAGGGCAAGATGTCCTCCTCTACGGGAATCCTCGTCTCGATCCAAGAGATGTTGGACGTCATCCCACCAGAGGTGCTGCGGCATCTTTTCCTTAGGACCAAACCAGAAAAACACATCGAGTTCGATCCAGGGATGCCACTGCTAAATCTGATAGATGAATACGACCGAATTCATGAGTGGAAGATTCCATTTCGACATATGGTCACGATCGTACAAATCGCGCACGACTTTGACGGCGTGTTGGAGGTGCTCCGACGCAGTGGTTATGATATCAGCGATCTCAATGCAATCGGGCAGCGTTCTCTCAATGCCAGAAACTGGTTAAGCAAATTTGCCCCGCCCTCTGTTAAATTCAAAGTGCAGGAAACTCTCCCTGTTGGAGTTAAAAAACTATCTCAGAAACAGAAACTTGCTTTGGGCATTCTTGCAGATGAAATTGGACGCAAAAAAACTGCAGGGGAATTACACGACGAAATATATAAGATAGCCGAAGAAGTCGGCATAGATCCGAGCGATGTGTTCAAAGCGGTCTATGTTGCACTGCTAGGAAAATCCTCTGGTCCTAGGGCTGGTTGGTTCCTCGTCTCTCTTGAGGGGAATTTTCTCAGGAAGCGTCTCAGGGAAGCATCCAAAGCGTAAACTATTGGTTGGTATACAATGGAAAGAATAGCTTTATAATCGTTGCAGAAAGATACAAATACGCAGTCCGAAGGTTGCACGATGAATCCAGATGACAAAATCAAGGAAAGACTCAAAAGCTATCTAGAGCGAGATGAGAAGGGGATACGAAAGGCAGTTCTATGCTTGTTCTTACAAGATGAGTCGTATACGACAGAGGATGTCTATACCTATTTGGTGGAACATGGGTTTGACGTAAGCTATAGGGGAATATCTGCGATGGTGGGCTTGATGAACACCAGGTTGGGCATTCTTTCTATTGATGTAACAGGCGAGCATAACGTGTATTCCCTGAAAGAAGGGCATAGGGAAATCGTCAAGTCTGTTTTGGATAATTACTAGTGGTGGACGCATGCTCAAAAAAATCGCAAACACCCTATATGCTGGATATGAGCATCTCCTTACCAAAGAAATCATGGAAAATCCAGTTCCATCGCATATTGCAATCATCCAAGATGGAAATCGAAGATATGCAGCCAAGCTAGGCAAGCCAAGCCACTATGGGCACTTCTACGGCGCAAACACGACTGAGAAGGTGATGGAGTGGTGTCTAGAGCTTGGAATCAGGCAGCTAACCATCTATGCCTTCTCTACGGAGAATTTCAACAGACCTTATGCAGAGCGCATGCAGCTCTTCAGGCTTTTCAAGCAAAAATTCGATGAAATATGCGTTGATGAGCGAGTCCATCGTGATCAAATGCAGGTCCGCGTGATAGGCAACGTGGATTTACTGCCCAGAGATGTGAGGTTGGCTGCTAAGAGGGCGGAACGAGTTACTCAGCACTATGACAAGTTTTGTCTAAACGTCGCATTGGCATATGGTGGGAGATGGGAACTTTTGGATGCAATCAAGGCGATTGCGAAAAAGGTAAAGGTTGGTGCGCTAAAAGCCAAAGACATCGACCAAGAGACGATATCGGCTTATCTATATTCCAATGGTGCGCCGACGAATGTGGACTTGATCATTCGAACAGGGGGGGAAAAAAGAATGTCAAACTTCCTTCCTTGGCAGGCAAGCGGTAACGGATGTGCAGCATATTTCTGTGCACCATATTGGCCTGAGTTTCGCAAGATAGACTTCTTACGAGCGATTCGCACTTACCAGATGAGAGAGAAGGAAAGGAGACATAGCACTGTATTGCGAGCAATTTCTTTGCTGAAGGAATGCGGTAAGATCGAGCTTGAGGAAGTCATCGAGTTGTCCAAGCGTGCACTTAAGATCACCAGAGGCGATGTGATAAAGATACTGAACGACATAAGATCAGAGTAACTATTCGCCAAACCTTCTTCGTCTTTTCTGATAGTCTCGCACAGCTCGTAGCAAATCCATTTTTCTAAACCCTAGCCAGTTCACATCTGTAAAATATAGCTCTGAGTACACGGCTTGCCATATCAGAAAGTTCGTCAGTCGTTCGCCTCCAGTCTTGATGATCAGGTCTGGCTCTGATTTGAACACCAGATGCGATTCCACCATCTTCTCATCTATGTCCTCTGGCTTTAGCTCTCCTGCCTTGACCTTTCGCATGATCTGCTTAATCGCAGTGGTGAGCTCATATTTTCCGCCAAAGCCGATCGAAATGTCTAGCATTAGATCGTGCTTTCCCTCGCTTACATCTATTCTCTCAGATTCTGTGTGGATCGTTACATCAGCTGGAGCACATGACATCGTTTCAACCAATCGTTTCGTGAGCTTTGAACAAATCCCCTTGCTAAGCTCTCCAGCTTCGATCACGCTGATGTACACCGTAATTTGAGGTATTTCGATCTCAGAGCACCAGGAAACAAATTCCTTTAGTTTATCAAACGCCTTGTCGGTCTGCAAATCGTCTTCTGCAATTACAAGGATGATGTGCTTTGGTAACTCTTCCTTTTCGATCTGACTGATCATCCTTCTTTCATACAGGCCTGGAACGATTTCGTTCATCTTGACTAATTATAAGTACTAAGGGATAAAGTATTTCTGTATACTAAAGATGTTGGGGAGGGGGAGATTTGGAACCAGGTCTAGAATTATCACAACGGCATAAGACGGTATGCATCTTATTTGGTTGTGTTGCCCTATTGCTTCCGTTCCTAGCGATCTGGCAACTGATGCTCATCGTTTTAGCTGTTACGATCGGATTTGCATCTCTCACACCACGAGTTTCAGCACACCTCTGTTTTGCTGTCTTAATTCTTGTGGTTCTCTCTTGGGTGCTAAATTTTCCGATATATCTTCTTGGTGCCTCTATCGCCATCGTCACGTTCAGTGCGATGGCAAGAGATCTCATCGCCCAACGAAAAACGATCAGAGGTAGTGTGACATTCCTTGTGTTTGGCGTGATTTTTGCGTTTTGCATCGGCAGTTGGGTCATTGCACTTACAAAGATCGTCATCTCATCGCAGTTCATGTTCTTCTTAGCTGTAATAGGGGCGATCACAGGAGCGCTGTTGGAGTCGATCCCACATGCAAATGACGATCTAACTGTACCACTTGGGTCGGCGATGGCAATGTGGTTATTTGCTGATTTTGAATATTGGGTTCCCCCACACCACCTCATTCTTGCGTTGGTGCTCATGTTAGCAATTGGTTACGTCTCATATAAGGTGAGCATCGCAGACATCACTGGTGCATTGAGTGGAGTTCTGCTGGGCGTTTTAATCATCGTTTTTGGTAGCATCAAGTGGTTTGTGATCCTCTTGGTCTTTTTCATCCTGGGCGGCGTATTCACGAGATATAAATATGGATATAAGCAATCGCTTGGAATCGCGCAGGCAGAAGGAGGCGCAAGAGGATACCGGAACGTGTTTGGAAATGGGCTTGTCGCTCTGATCTTGGCCGTTGCAGAAGGCGTGTTTGGTGGGCCCATTTTTTTGATCGCATATCTGGGAGCGATTGCCACAGCGACAGGAGATACACTAGCCAGCGAGATCGGTGAAACCTCCAAAACTCAGCCCAGGGTGATCACGACTTTCAAAAAGGTGCCTGCTGGAACAAGTGGCGCCATCTCTCTTCTCGGAGAGCTGGCCGCCTTGATCGGATCAGCTGTGATAGGAATACTTGCGACATTGCTGGGAATGGCTGGTCTTCATGTGGCAGCCATCACGATTCTGGGTGGTTTCATCGGCACCAACATAGATAGCTTGCTCGGCGCTACGTTGGAGAACAGGGGATATCTGACAAACAGCTCCGTCAACCTATTTGCAACGGCAGCAGGAGCGATAGTATCTGCTGGTTTGTATTATGTTTTGGTTTGAGGAATTTGTTTTAAATTTCTTCTGAGCACACGGTCCATTGTCACCACTTGGTGGAAAACATAATAAGAAGTAAGTGGATTATTTCTCCTCACTAGGTTTTAGTAATAGGTGCATCAGTTCGATCGCCAGAGTTGCCCCAATGAAAATGCCTGTAAAAATGAAGAACGGAAATCTAGAATCAACTGACACTCTAGTGGCAGAATAAATTGAAACAGCAGCTGCAAGAGCCATTGCACTACCGGGTCCAGGGATATTAATTTGGTTCATAATACTTACCTTTAGAAGATATTTTGTATATATTTTTTTCCGATATTTATTAGGGTACCACTATCTAGTCGAGACGAAGTACAAATGGGTTTACATAAGGCTTTTCTCAGAAATTTCTTCTACTGTAAGGTAGTATTCAGCACTATAGCTATCTCTCAATCCTTCTAATTTGTTTTTAAGTTTAGACGATAAGTCTATTATGCGTTGCGAGATCTCGCATATTTCCCTTATCTGGCTTCTGACTTCGGGTTCTTCCCTTATTTCAAGCAGTTTCTCTCCCATTTTTGTCCAAAATAGATGGTAAACATTAGTATGAGGGAGTTGCTTTAAATCATCAATTACGTAGGAGACAAAATATCCAGGGCAATAATCCCCATAATGGATTTTTTTGTTTTCTTTAGCCTTTTCGTTGAATTCTTCGACCAATTTCTTACATTTACTGATAAACTCGGGTGTGTATATTAGTTCATCTAGTTCTGTTAACTTCTTCCTTAATTTTCTAATCTCTTTATCATGTGTTTCTACTTCTTTTGGGATTTCAGTATTTCTTTTACAAAAATCACCATAAAGAACTTCTTCCTCTTCTTTGAGTGTAACAAACTCTTTAATATTCCGCATATTTTTAATCCTATGATCCCAATCATAGCATTTTTCTTTGAGTAAACGTATTTCATCCTCTAGCTGGCTTATGAAGGGTCCGATAATCTTTCTACTTATTTCAGCTATTTTATGTCTTTCCTTCTCCTTCCTCATTTCATCCAATTGTCTCTTTCCAAATAAAACAGCTGCAATTGCCATAAAGAAAGTTGAAAATGCTATTACTATGCTACTAATTGCTGATACCCATTCAGGGGTTATGTTTATGGTTGTGTTTATAATTCCCATTCCTTCATCTCTTTAAGCGTGACGGTGGTGATAAAAGTCACATATGTTGTAATTGTGACTCTGTATCCTATTTGTTCGTCATAGGTTATGCTGTTTCCTCTAAGCTCACAGTCCACTTCCCGCCTTTCTCATTTTTTACGAGTAATCAGACAAAAACTCCTCATCGCCTTCTCCTGATCAGATATGCGACTACTAGCAATCCTATGATTGCGAATACTACCTCAAAGCCAGGCACTGGTGTGGGTGTTGGCGTTGGATATACATATGGCGTTGGCGTGGGCACTGGTGTCAGTATGGACGCTGGCGCTATTTCTTCAGGCGGAGTGATTTCCTTTGGGATACCTACTATCTCGCCTGGAATGGGGCCCACTAGAGCTGCGTTCAAGTTGGAAATTTTTCCTTCAATCGTCTCTTTAGCGGATTCTGCTAGTTTCATATAGTCTAATTGCCCTATTTTCTCTCTGCCATAGGTGATTAAAACTAACCCTTCAGGTAGGGATTCATTTATCTGCGTGGATGAGATGACTTTTCCAATATATTTGAATTCTCCTTCAACATCTGAGAGAACATAGTCTTGGTGATGACTGGAAGCGCCCATTGTCAGGAGGACGTCTTCCTTCTCAGGAGGTACGCTGATTTTATTCCAAGAAGCTAATCCATGAAGGAGAACGTCTGCTGGAGGATATTCTTCCTCAGATTCCTTGATCGCTTCTTGGACGCTAATTGTCCCGCCTTTTCCGAAGGCAGTAAATGTGACAACATTTCCCTTGTATTTGTCTGGATTAGTGGTCATCTCCCTTACAGATGGGACCTCTGTGCTTCTTAGCCTAGTCTCCACGATGTAGAGCAGCACTTTTTCATCAGTATGGATGAGTTCGCTTTCAAGACCTCCTATATTTCTGATCAAGTCGGCGATTGCGCCTTTAGGATACAAAACTATGGCATTGACAACTGCCTTAGAATCAATCCAGAAATCCTCTTCAAAGTGGAAGGTGTGTAGGTACGGCTCCGTAATATCTCCAAGAAGTCTATCAGTAAGATCTCTCGAGGGGTTATCATGGAGTCCTTTGACCTTCTTTGGCATATAATCAACGAAATCTACAGGAGCTCTGGGAGAGTCAACAACTACACCTACTGTTACTGGCAATTCAATCCCGGTTCCATCATCAGGGTCATAAAGGATGGAGACTTGCCTCAGCGTGGCATCTACTTTAACAAGCTTCAACACGTATTCATCGGGATTTGACAGTATAGCGCTGATAGTGGCTGGATCACCCTCTTTCTTGATGGATACGCTTTCTGCTTTTATCACAGACAACTCAGTATCCTCCCAGGTTAAGCTGCGAAGAAGTTTTTCACCTTCAACTGTAGCTAAGCCTTTGTCCACCTTTTCCCGAGTGAAAACTAGCGAGAGCTCTTCTTTCGTGGCTAGCAGAAATACGTACGTTGGAAGTCCCTCGGGCACAACTTTTCTATATTCCGAGACATCGTCTTCAAGGGAATCTGGAATAGGAAATGCAGCCCCTTCCAAAGTAACCAATATAGATTTGATTTCTGGCTCTGGTAGCTGAGCACTCACAGCCATCGGCATCGCTAGCAACATCAGCAAAACTAAAACAACAATGATTTTTCCCAACGGCATCTTTCCAACCATGGACATCATGTAGTTCCTATTTCTCTCATCTTTCTTATCATCTCTCTTAATATGTTGTGTTAGAGCATTGCTCGATCAAAGCAGAGTGGAAAATCGTGAAGAACAGAGTATATCGCTTCTGGAGTGATCGATAGGGCATAGTTGAAAGCTCCACTTATAACAATCTCTTGATCTTGTCAGCCGTTTTCTCCATTTCCAAAAGGATCAAGCCTAATCCAGCCCCAGGGTTGCTCATGACGACCAAAAGGGCTTTAGGCCCTGCTCCTGCAGCGATCAACTTGCCCTCTTTTGATTCAACGATGATCCTATCTGGAACTCCTTTCTTCAGCTCAGAAGTTGCGGTCTCTGCAGCTCCAAGCATCGTTGCACTCATAGCCGCAAAGGTCTTGGCACTATAAGAACGTTGAGCAAAATCAGACGCCATCAGCAAGCCATCCCTTGAGACTATCGCAGAGGCTTCCACATCGCCCACATCTCTCAGATCCTCCAACACTTTTTCCAACATTTCAGCTATGGTCGTCACTTTTTCACTCATCCTTCTGATCGACGTTGTTGTAGCACACTACGATTGATTGTAGTGTGTATTCAACTGATATAATCTTTACTACGATAAATTATGCTGTTGGATATTCTGAAAAGGAAGCACTTCTGCGATGTTTTTCTGCTGATCAAAGACGAGCCAAAGTCGTTCAATGAGATACAGAAGAAGTTGAACATGTATCCCGATACCCTAAATCGCCGGATAAAAGAGTTGTTAGGATATGATTTGATAGAATCCGTTGTCATCCAGGTAGAAGGAAGGGATCGCATCAAATATCAACTCACCCAGAAAGGAAAAGATATCTTACCTGAGATCGAGGAGTTTGTAAGGCTATCCAAAATGATCGAGAATAGAATTAAATCATAAAGATTTGTTGTTGTTTTGAATTTTCAAGCGTTTTTCATCATAGTTACTGATAGTACTCGCCATTTGCTCCCTGTCCGCCCATCGATAACCAATAAATATATATCCAAGGTGCGATGAAAGTTAGCAAAAAATGAGGAGGTGTAGTAATGCACTGCGATCGTTGCACGAAGTGGATTGACATATTTGAGTATCACGGCAACGGAGGACTATGCGACGAGTGCAAACGCCTGATCAGCGAATCGAGTACCTTCGCGGGTTTGGAGTGATATGCTTTTCTGCTGTGCTAAATTCCGAGCGGTTTATTTTTCACTATGCTCCTGATAACATCGCTACTGTGGCGTTAAAATGATCTCATCACCACGTAGAGAGACCTTAACCTTTGTACCCTTTTTAAGGTTCAACTCCCTTTGAATTTCTTTTGGTATGTAAAAAGCTAGCTGTCCTCCACTCTTTGTAATTGTTCGAGTTAGAGCTCCAACATCACCATATAACCCCAATCTTTCCGCCAGCTCTTGAGCATGCTCAGCTTCTCCAATAGATATCAGCTCAAAACCACATGTCTTACACTTATATCCTCCTACAGGAGGCGATCCCTGGGGTAATGGGTATAGAGTATGGACTCGTTCATCTCTAGGTTGCACTTCCTACACCTTGGCACCTCACCCATCTTCTTAGTCATCCTCCCATTCGTCATGACATGTGGTACTGCTCAGTCTGCGCTCACCTTCACCGTGAACTCCGTGCTTGACTTCGGTTCTATCAGCACCTTCTTCCCTTTTTCGATGTGATAGTAGTCTCGTAGTAGTGCAGGTATTCGTATTATCTGTGTTTTGCCCAAGGCACCGACTTTGACCTCAAACTCTTTTTCCTTTTTGAGTTTGAGCATGAAGTTTGCATCCAATGGGTGCAGGATCATGAACCCGCAGTCTGTGCATTTCCATGCTCTGAGTAATAGGTTTCTGTCCCTATATTTCGTTGGCTCGGTTGGCTTTCTACATTCTGGGCAGTTTGGACCTTTTGATGGCCATTCCATCTCTTCTTCTGTCGACATAATCTTTTCACCTCTTTTTTCTTCGCTTGGTTGCTCCAGCATGGGTGATCAACCACACATGTTCGTTGAGGGATATCGACCAATCCTCCACGACAATTTTCTTTTGGTCTTCGAGCAGTCATCTCCATGCTCTAGTATCTCAACTACATCGTGTAGGTCGAGTTTGAGATCACCCAGCTCGTGGTATGCGGTCAGCGAGGGGAGAACGAGCCGTCCTCGCCATTTCGGATAGACCTCAAACTTCATGTGATATCCCCTTATGATATCCCTATATGATATCAATGTATATGTATCTTACGCCTGCTTTAAGAATGGTTGAGATCAGCTCTCACTTTTGTTCTCTCTCCATTTCCCTTTTGTACACTATCGTTCGATACGGAAATGGGATCTCGATGCCCTCTCTGTCGAATCGCTTCTTTATGGACTCACGTATATCGCAACCAACTTCAAACGCAGTCGACCGATCCTTTAGCCAGAAGGACAATCTGAGATTGACGGCAAAATCACCAAGCTCAGTTACCAGGACCTTTGGCGTCTCGGTCTTCATCACACCCTTGTGCCTCATTGCCTCTTCTATCATGATCTCCCTTGCCTTATCAATGTCGGAATCATAACTGATGCCAACGTTGACATACCACAGCGTCTTTGGATCTGATATGGAAAAATTGATTATGGCCTCCTCACCGATGACCGCATTAGGGATTATCAACCGTCGATTATCCCATGTCTTTATCACAGTATGCCTCAGAGTGATATCCTCGATCTTGCCATGCTCATCCCGCACCGTCACGTAGTCGCCAACCCTGAAGGGTTGAAAGATCGCAAGGAATATTCCAGAAACGATATTCGAGAACGCGTTTTGGGCTGCCAAACCGAGTACGATAGCTGCGAAACCAGCGCCTGCGACCAAGGATATCGTAAGCTTCTCAAGCCCAGGAATTATCGAGATCAAGACTATGATGCCGATCACGTAGATGAGCGCAACGACAAGCCGTCTGAATACCACATATGTGGTCTCGCTGACCTTTAGCCGACGGCTTACTCCCTTGAAATATTGTCTCAGGAAAACACCAACGATCCTTGCAACTATCCCAGTCGCAACTAAGATGATAATTGCGAGTACTACGATCTCCATTGGACTATTTGGATTCAAAAGCGACATGATCAAGTATTCTCCAGAGCCAGTTTAATTTTTTCGGTTATCACAGCTCCTGATAATAATACTCGCCTTTTGCCTTTTGCTCCCTGTCCAGCTTCGATCCAAGTTTGTTTACCCTCGGTCTCTTGCTTTCTTCGTCTCGCCTAAATGTGATCTCCACCTTCTTTAGGAAGCAATTCATGCCTTCGCGCATTTCAAAGGGACCGAGGGCATTTCCTTTCACGCTAGGTTCGCCCTCAAAGACCATCAACCTATCGCTGAGCAGATCGATCATGTAGATGTCATGATCCACTATCATCACGCTGACGTCATTGTTCTCTGCAAATCGACGTATCATCTTGGTCGCCAACGCTCGTTGCTCGACATCTAAGTGCGCACTTGGCTCGTCCAAGATGTATAGATCCGCCTCCCTGCTCAAACATGCTGCTATTGCCACCCTCTGTAATTCTCCACCGCTTAGATCTGCCATATTCTGATCCAATAAACGCTCAAGTTGTAGCGGTCTGACGATCTCCGTATTATAGTAGCTGGAGCCGAACCGCTCTGTTATTGAGCGGAGGAATTTGTCGACTCTTATGTCTCGCTCTCTTTTGATGTACTGTGGCTTGTACGATATCTTTAGGTCCAGGTCTATGCTGCCAACATCTGGTTTGATCAATCCAGCAAGTATTTTAGCGAATGTGGTCTTACCAATGGCATTTGGACCTACGATGCCCATGACCTCACCTCTTCGAACCTCCCCTCCCTCTATATCTAGTGTGAACTCGGGATATCTCTTCATGAACCCATCAAATTGTGCAAGGACGAAAATCTCCTTTTGTGCCCTTGGTGCATGGACCTCAAATTTGATCTCTTCGGGGCGAATCCTAATATTTTCCTCTGGTAAAAATCCTCGCAGGTACTCATTGATGCCCACCCTAACTCCTTTTGGATGTGCAATGACACCATATCCTCCAGGAGCTCCATATGCTATATGCACCGCATCAGCTAGTAGGTCCAAAATGGCCAGATCATGCTCAACGATCACTACTGTACTCTCCTTGGAGATCTCTCGAATCAGCTTGGCCGCTTTGATGCGCTGGTGTATGTCCAAGTAAGGTGTGATCTCATCAAAGAAGTAGAAATCCGCATCCTTGCTTATGCACATCGCGATGGCAACCCTCTGCAGTTCTCCTCCGCTGAGGTCAGCAACCCTCCTGTCTAGTATGTGATCGATGTCCAGCCTAGATGCCAACTCGTTTACCTCTCGCTCATCTGGGAACAACTCATGGACATCGCCACCCATACTTGCAATCAGATCGATGTGCTGTGGTTTTTGCGCAACTCGAATCTCGCCTCTGGAAATCCTTCGCATGTATTCTTGTAGTTCTGATCCTCTGTAGTGGGAGATGATCTCATCCCATGGGGGATTCTCCCCTCCCAAATTTGGTTTTAGATCCCCAGCTAATATCCGTATGGCAGTGGTTTTTCCGATCCCATTTTGACCTAATATGCCGGTGACCCTCCCCTCTTGTGGTATGGGTAGCCCATATAGGGCGAAACCATTTGCTCCATATCTATGCGTTTCCCTTTCCCTAAGCTCCTCTGACAGTTGGATGATCATGATTGCATCGAACGGACACTTCTTGATGCATATGCCACATCCAACGCACAGTTCCTCGGAAATCACTGGTTTTCTGTCATTGCCTATGATTACGGTCTCATCCCCCGTCCGCACCTTGGGGCAAAATCTCTGACATTCGTAGGTGCATTTTCGAGGTTGACATCGATCTTTGTCTATAATTGCAATTCTCATGGACATCCCAAGAATCAGTTTAGCAGGAGGGTCCAGCTTACCAACCAAAATGATAAGGTCATAAATCCTATATAGAGCCAATCCTTTGCCTTAAGCTCCCCAGTCACGTTAATCGACGGATAGATGTACTTTTGGACCAATATCGCAAAAACTAGGACGGTAAACCCAAACCCAGCTCTAGCCTGCGCTTCACCAGCCAGATAAAATGATGTGATGCCGGCAATAATTCCGAAGATGCCTGATACGACCGTTTTCTTGATGCCATCGATATGTTCTTTCTTTCTCTCTTCTTCGGTCTTCTCTGGTATTTTTGGAAAATCTGCTTTGCTCACGCTGGACCTCCATCTATGTTGCTAAGACTTATGTTAACTTTTACGCTTATATAATGTGTCCATAATTGAGGCACCATGAAAGACAAAATGACGAGCGTGGATGTAGCAGTTGCTGCAGCAGAGCTGCAGATGCTGGTCGACGCAAAATTGGACAAGGCATATCAATACGAAGATGAGATTCGGCTAAAGGCGTACGTCGCTAGGGAGCGCCATGACTTATTGATAGAGGCTGGTAAGCGGATACACCTGACCAAATATCCACGCCCCAGTCCGAGGATCGCGCCAAGCTACTCAATGTTACTCAGAAAGCACTTGATGGGCGGGCGAATCACATCGATAGAGCAGTATGATTTCGACCGAATCATCGAAATACATGTCCAACGAGGTGACATGAAAAGAATACTCATAGCAGAGTTGCTTCCCAGGGGCAATATAATACTGCTAAGCGAGGATCGGAAGATCATACTACCCCTGAGGACGATGAGTTTACGCGATAGGAAGGTTCGGCGAGGTGAGCAATATACGTTTCCACCACCCCAGAAGAATCCGATCGATATAACGGAAAGCGAGCTGCAAGCTTTGTTTGAGGGATCTGATAAAAGTGTGGTCAGGATGCTTGCATCTAGGCTAAACATGGGAGGGCTCTATGCAGAGGAAGTGTGCATTAGGGCAAAAGTGGACAAAAATACGCCAGCTAGAGGTCTCTCATGCGCTCAACTGGGGGCAATTTACAATGCGCTACGCGAATTATTTGAGCCGATCCCCTCTGGCAAATTAAGTCCACACATAGTCCTTGCAAACGGAGAAGAAGTCGATGTACTCCCATTTGAGTTGTGCAGGTATGAGGGACATGAGAAAGTATACTTTGGCTCTTTTAATGAAGCGTTGGATGAGTTCTTTTCTCGAAAGGCGATCCAAGAGGCCAAGCAAATCAAAGATGAGAAATTGTGCACGTTGGAGCGAATGTTATATCAGCAAGAGCATGCGATCGAAAAATTCAAACGAGAAGAGAAGGAGTGCATAAAAAAAGCCGAAGCGATCTATGCCCAATACCAATACATAGAGAGAATTTTTAAGCTCATTCACGATGCCAGAGAACAAGGTCCCTCTTGGAAAGAGGTCAAGGCTACAATAGAGGAGGTCGATGAGAGCGCTGGCATTCTGACGATCAGGTTGGATGGGATGCGCATCGATCTGGACATGAAACTGGGCATCCCGCAAAATGCCCAAAGATACTATCAGCGAGCTAAGAGAATCAGAAAAAAGCTTGAAGGTGCTCAAAGAGCGTTAGAGCAAACAAAAAAGGAGATTGAGCAAGCAAGAGCACGTGAAATCGAGCCCGAGCATGCACCTCAGCGAAGAATTCGCCAGAGAAAACACTGGTATGACCGATTTAGGCATTTCATATCTTCAGATGGATTTCTCGTCATCGGAGGACGAGACGCTAGCATGAATGAGGAGATCGTCAAAAAGCATATGGAAGCCAGCGACATATTCTTCCATACGCAAGCACGTGGCGCACCTGCTGTCATCATCAAGGCAGAACGCAAGAAGGTTCCTAGCTCGACGCTCGTAGAAGCAACTCAATTCGCCATCTCTTATTCTAGCGTCTGGAGAGCTGGACACTATGAGGGAGACTGTTACTGGGTTCATCCAGAACAGGTTTCAAAGTCCACTAGAGCAGGGGAATATCTGCCAAAAGGAAGTTTTGTCATCAAGGGAAAAAGAAACTATCTCAAAGCACCGGTTGGAATAGCGATTGGCATCGAGATAAATGATGAGACAAGGGTGATAGGCGGGCCTCCTAGTGCAATCAAGCAGAGGGCGAAGTACATCATAGAAATAGAGCCAGGGGAAAAGACGCAAAATCAGGTTGCGAAGGAGATATCAAAGATATTTTTGCAAGAGGCAGATGACGCAGATCAACTGCTAATCAAATCCATAGCATCCCCTGATTGCATCTCGAAATTCCTCCCTCCAGGAAACTCGAGGATCAAGATTTAGGTGGTGCATGAAAAAAAGGTTCTTACAGGGAGTCAGCATCAATGTCATCATATTGGGCATAGTCAGCTTTCTAGGAGATACGAGCAGTGAAATGATCATGCCCCTCCTCCCGATGTTCATAGTTGCCCTTGGTGGTGCTGGGCTGATCGTTGGTTTGATTGGTGGCTTGGGAGATAGCATAGCGAGCATACTAACGGTGTTTTCCGGCTATTGGTCTGATAAATTTGGAAAAAGAAAGCCATTTGTCTTTTCTGGTTATGCGATATCTGCCACATCAAAAATGCTCCTTGCATTCTCTCTCATATGGCAACATGTCTTTGTACTTAGGTCTTTAGAAAGAGCTGGTAAGGGGCTGAGAACAGCGCCAAGAGATGCAATCATTGCAGATTCAGCCCTAGCAAGGGGCAAGGCATTTGGCATCCATAGAGCCATGGATACAGGTGGCGCAATTCTCGGTTCTATACTTGCTTTTGCTCTCTTCTGGTTTTTTAATCTTGACTTTAGGACGATATTCCTCATCGCCGCTGCTATAGCATTTCTTGCCCTCGCTCCGCTCCTGTTTGTAAAAGAACGAAAAAGGGAAGGGGGCATACAATCTATGAAGATCAGTTTCAAAGAATTGCCGAGATCGTTCCGTTTGTTTGTCATCATAGCCATGATATTTGCACTCGGCAACTTCTCATACATGTTTTTCATATTAAGGGCACAACAATTTTTCCAGGCAAGAATGTCGGTAGCTCTGCCCATTCTTTTGTACGTATGGTTCAACATCATCTACACGACATTTTCGATCCCAAGCGGTGCACTCTCCGATAGGGTTGGGAGAAAAAACGTTCTTACTCTGGGCTACTCATTATTTGGAGTGACTTGTATGGGCTTTGCCCTATCACCATCGTTGCTTTCGCTCATCGCTCTCTTTGGGCTCTACGGTCTGGTCTACGCATTAGTTGATGGAAACCAGCGAGCCTTTGCATCGGATTTTGTCGCAGAAGAGTTGAGGGGAACTGCATTGGGTACGTTTCACGCAGCCATCGGTCTAGCAACCTTGCCAGCTTCTTTGATCGCAGGCTTGTTATGGGATTTTGTCGGGTCAACAGCACCGTTTTACTATGGCTGTGTTTTATCCCTTGTGAGCACTGGCCTGTTCGTCGTATTCGTCAAGGGAAGTCAGTCCTAACCATGCGCAGGGACTTTCTCAGCTTCTACTTCTTTTAGCTCTTCTCGATTCTGCAGCTCGATCTCGATCTCAGCCATCTCGAGCTGGAACTTCTTGAGCGCTTTCAACGCAGGGGAGTCCATGTTCACCGTATATAAAATCGTTTTTCCGATCTGGTATGTCGGCTTGACGATCTGGTAGCGCTCCAAAACATCCCAGAACTTATACAGCGTTGCGCGTCCGATCTCTGCACAATCCGCAATCTCGGTCTTGGTGTATTGTATGCGCGGGTGTGTGATCAAGAGATCGATCACTTTTACCTGTGGATATTCACCAAATATTTCCGTCAGCATTTTACATCGTGTATTTGTTTAAAACGTGCTTGTATAAATAAGTTACGTCGTTATCTTCTACGATGGAAAAGTATAAATTCTAGGCAATCCACAGAGATACAAGCATGTACACTGATATAGAAAAAGCGATTCTTGATAAATTGCTTTCGCATGGTTATGTCGGCAGGAAGCACACACCAGAAGACAACATTCCAAAGGGCTTCCCAAAGCATATGTACGAAGAGGTCAGAAAGGCGCTAAAAAGCCTTGTGCGAGAGGGATTGGTCCTTCAGCATCCAACCGCTCATGGAATGGACGTCGCGCTTAACAAAGAGCGGACAAGTGAAATCAAGGAGATACTAGGGGTTGACTGGTGAAACTAGCACTCATTTTTCATCACTAAAGATAAATCGATACCATTATCTGCCATTATCACTGAGCTACAGATATATGAGGGTCATCAAACGTCGCTTGAAGAGACGAGAGGGTGAGATCTCTCTCATTCCAGAGTCATTGGACGATCTGTGGCATCTGAAATACGTCATAGAGCCAGGAGACCTGGTATTTGCATTAACGAAAAGGCGAGTTGAAGCTCCGAAGGATAAAATCCGTCCAGAAAAGGTGGAGAAGAAACCCATGCGATTGGGCATATCCGTCATGGAGACGGAGTTTCACAAGTTCTCTAACCGCTTAAGAGTGAGGGGCACCATTGAGCAAGGAATAGATCTCGGCTCATATCACACGATCAACGTAGAGCCAAACACGAAGATTTCGATCATCAAGTCCTGGAGGAACGATCAGCTCAAGAGGATCAATGAAGCCGTCCGTGCGTCAACTCATCCGAGAGTGGTGATCGTTGCCATAGAGGAAGGGGAGGCATCCATTGGCATAGTTCGGCAATATGGTGTGGAGGAATCTGCGACCATAAGGTGTTCGTCTGGAAAAGGGGAGGGGGGTCTGAGAAATGAGTTTTTCGGTGAAGTCACTCATCAACTGGAGTTCGCTGCAAAGGACGCTCAAATGATCATCGCCGGACCCGGCTTTACAAAGGAGGATTTTCTTGTTTTTCTCAAACAGAACAAGCCTGAGCTGGCAGAAAAAGCCGTGCTGGAGAGCACATCATCCATAGGTATATCTAGTTTTCAAGAAGTTCTTCGGAGAGGTGCAGTTGATAGAATGGTGAAAGAGGCACATATTACAAAAGAGGCAAAACTCATGGAATCTCTACTAGAGGGGATTGCCAAGGACGGAAAAGCAGCCTACGGCATGGATGAAGTTCGAAGAGCTTTTAACTACGGTGCGATAGAGACGCTCTTGATAGCGGATGAAACGCTCAGAGAGGCACGAGAAAAGGAAGATATTGACCAATTTCTGATGAACGTGGAATCCGCCAAGGGCAAAATCGTGGTGTTTAGCACGGAGTTCGAGCCTGGACAGAGGTTACGCTCCCTCGGGGGCATTGCTGCATTGCTAAGGTTCAAGATCGAATGAACCTATATTTTAACATCGTTTTCAAAACGATCAGACCATCGGTGACGGGCCTGAATTTTGTCTCACCTAAGCGGGGCTGATATATGATCGAGATGTTCTTCATCCTCAGCCCCATCTTAACGGCTTTTGCGCTTATCTCGGTCTCTATTCCGAATCCCTCCTCCTCTAGCCTCATCTTTTCAATCGCCCTCTCAGACAGCCCTCTAAAGCCCGAGAGATTGTCCACTGCCCTCCCATATATAAGTCTAAAGAGAGACCTGGATATTTTGTCGCCAAAGCGCAGCGCCCTTGGCAACGCCTTTTTGCCAAATGCGGCTCTATCACCTGTAACGACGTCATAGCCCTCTTTTAGCGCTTCAACGAATTCTGGAATCTTTTCAAGAGGATACGTCATATCGGGATCGACGTAAATGACATCATCACTTGCGTACTTGAAGGCAGTTATCAGGGCATCGCCTTTGCCTTTACCATGATCATATATGACCTCTACGCCTTTCTCCCTTGCAATCTCAACCGTTTTATCAGAGGAGCGGGCATCCACCACGACGATGCGGCAGTCACATAATCTTTTGATCATGTTGATAGTCTTACCTATGCTCTCCTCCTCGTTTTTAGTTGGAAGAACGATCGTAGTCATATTCTCACCTATTGTTAGACCTCAGATATAATTTTATATGTTGGTTGTGCATTACCCCCAATATATGAAGGACATTACGCTGACGATCATTGGAGTTATCGTAGGGATATTTCTGGGTGTCGGTGCAGTTAAGTCTCTCCTAGACATGCTAGCTGGTTCTGCAGAGCTGATATCGATGCTCAGTTCTGGCACTGGCTTGATAATATTGATCGCGATAGCCATATTCTTGATCATCAAAATTCGCTTGATAAGTAGTTTGATCAGCGGAGCGATCATCGGCATCGTGCTGAACGTGCTTGCCAGAGCCGTCATAGGAAAAGACATCGCAACCCTGATACTTTCACAGCTCGGGCTCTGACATGAAGCTAGTTATCATCGTTCCAGTGTCGTTGCATGAGCCGCTTTCTGTGATAGAAAAATCCCTAGGGTCTTTATCGAGATTGGAGCACGCTTCTATGGAGGTACGCATAACGTATGTCATCGACTCCCTTGGTGATGATCCCCGCGTTAAATACTTGCAAGATCAGCTTGTCGATGTGATCATCAGAAAGCCTAGGGGAAGGAGGGCTGGTGCGATCAACGATGCGTTGGACAACATCAAAGCTGATTGCATTGCACTTTTTGATGTCGACAGTAGGCCAGACGAAAATTTTCTGGTTGAGTGCATCAAGGCTCTGCAAAAAGAAGGTGCTGTCATCGCTTCCGGGCCCAGATATGTTACGAATCCAGATGCAAGCATGACATCGAGGATCGTCTCAGCTGAATATCTTCTCATAGCAGACCTGTATAGGCTTCTTGATAGAATGGATGGATTTAAGCAGTTTAACGGATTGATCGGCATTCTCGATGCCAGAATCTTCGATAGGAGAAGATTGGATGAAACTGCGATCTGCGAGGACGTGGATCTTACGCAACAAATCTATCTAGAGGGTGAGATCGCCGTTCTTGCTAACACACGTGTGGGCGAGCAAGCTCCCACGACGTTAACGGATCTCTTTAACCAGAGGGTCAGGTGGATATCTGGAGCATGTGAGGGGCTGAAATATTTGCATGAATTCTGCAGAGCAAAAATTCCCCTGAGCAGGAAGATCACATGGTTTTCTGCGATGACGATCCCATTTGTCACGTTCATGATCAGCCCACTCGTGCCGTCTTATGGCGTGCGATTATGGCGTTCTTCTGATGGCATAAAGGACTTCGCGATCAAATTGCTCGGGCTGATCGCAGATGCATGGCTCATAGAGCTGTGCGCCTTGGTGGCGTTATCCAAAAAATTGCTTCGTGCACAAGTCAAATGGAAAGACATGGCCAGATCCGAGGTGTGAGAATGGGTAAGCTGAGAAGATGGTTGACGATGGCGCTTGCAATCAGCATAGGTTCGATTCTCTTGCTTCTGATCCTCACTGTAGATAGCGAGACGCTCCCATGCCTAAGACGCATTCAGCCAATCTATCTCTTTATGGCGCTCACAGTCCATGTGCTCTCATGGGTCGTATGGGGCTTGCGCATGAAGGTTCTAAGCGGTGCGGTAGGTGGTGAAGTTCGTCTCTGGGACTCCACCAAGATGGTCATGTCAAATCTTTTTGCTGCGGGCATAACTCCGTCGCATGCAGGGGGAGAGCCCGTCAGAATTCATTTATTGAGCAAGAATGGACTTTCAATCGGAGATGCCACCGCAGTTGTCTTTGGGGAGAGGGTGCTAGATGCATTATTTCTCGGAATTGCAGCTCCTATAAGCTTGCTCCTGTTTCGAAGCTTTCTGGGAAGTAACATCGCATCGATATTCGCGCTTGGAGAGATGTTGTTTCTAGGAGCGTTGGGTTTGATGCTGTATACGATGTATCGACCTGATAAGGTCAAGCATTTGGCCTCATACATCCAAAAGCTGACATCCAAGCTTGTGGACCAGAAGAAACTGGAGCAAGTCTCCAAGAGAGTAGAAGTCGAGATAGACAATTTCTACAGCAGTCTATGGAAATTCGTTCGAGAGGGCAAATCGGAATTGTTGATGGGGTTAGGATGCACTATAGTCATTTGGACTCTGGAGTTCACCATACCATCTTTCATTCTCATGGGACTTGGGTCGAGTCCGATATTTGTACCATCATTTGCGGCACAAGCCATTTTAACGATGATACTCATGGTCCCACTGACTCCTGGAAGCAGTGGAATTGCAGAAGTGGGGGCATCCTCGCTATATGCAGCCTTCGTCGGCTCATCCATTCTTGGGATATTCGTAATGGCGTGGAGGGTCATCATATATCACGTGAACCTTGCAGTCGGCGGATTCGTCAGTTTGAGTATACTAAAAGACATGCAATTGATGAAAGAAGTGCTGGAAGCCTAAGCTAATGCACTAACTATTGCCTTTCCGAATCTCTTAGCGCTCTGGGGACCATCAGCGGTGATCAGGTTACCATCAATGACCACTGATTCCGGCACGTATCGTGCTCCACCGCTCTTGATCTCAGAGGCTCCAGAGGAGAACACCGTGGCCTTTTTTCCTTCTAGCACGCCTGCCTTTGCTAGCACAATTGGTCCGAGGCAAATTGCCGCCAATACTTTGTTTTGCTCCTTTGCCTCTCTGAGAATCTGGAGGACCTTAGTATATTGCTTCAGCACAGGAGTGCCAGCACCACCGACTACAACTACTGCATCAAACTCACCCGCATTGAGCTCGTCAATAACCCTATCTGGCTTGGCTCTAGCGCCGAACATGCCAATGCATATGCTAGCAGTCACGCTTGTTACCACTACTTCAAATCCAGCGTTTTTGAAGATCTCTTTCGGTTCCAACAGCTCTTCATCCCTAAAATTTCTTGGGGCTATGATCATCAGTATCTTGCGCATCCTTACCACAATACATCATGCAACCCAGCATGTCTTAAAATTTTGTGGAACAGATTAATATACTTGCACGGATTCATAGGCAACTGATGAACGACCTAGTTGCAGTCACCGTCAAAGGCGTGTATATGGTGGGAACTCCATCAGGACCTGCGCCACTGGTTCTGTTATGCGATGGAGATAGGGCACTTCCAATATATGTAGGAATAGCTGAGGCAGCCTCCATAGAATGTGCATTGCACAGAGAGACCACACCCAGACCAATGACTCATGATCTGGTCATTTCGCTTTTGGAGAGTTTGGATGCTAAGATCACATGGGTGTTAATCGATGATCTAAATGACGGCATCTACTATGCCCGACTCATCATCCAGATGGATGGTGTACAAAGAGAGTTGGATGCCAGGCCAAGCGATTGCATCGCACTGGCATTACGAGCGAATGCAGAGATTTTGGTAAGAAAAAGTGTAATCGCAAAAGCTGCAGTAGATAAGAACGAGATAGAGGAAATCATCCCTCTAGATCTATGATCCCCCCATAGAAGTTCCAAATTTTTCATTCGTTATGTTTTCTTCGACATCTTCTCCCGATCTTACGACGATCTCTGGCCATATCCGAACATCTGAATGGACGATCACCCCATCCTGAATTATGACTCTGGGACCGATGACAACTCCGCTCTCCAATATACAGTCATCCCCTATGATGGCGTTGTTGTCGATTATCGCACCAGAGGTGAATGACCTTTTTCCGATGTGAACATCATCGTATATGTACGAGGACAATATCTGTGAATCATCTCCAATTACGCAGTTCCGTCCGATAGAGGCATACGGACCAATTAAGACGTTGCTTCCGATAACCGTGCTCTCACCTACCATCACAGGGCCTATGACCGAGGAATTTAATCCAAGCGTGACATCATGCTTAAGCACCATCGGACCGCTCAGCTTGGCATTTTCGACGTGCAAGTGTCCATCGATTTCCGTCGATAAATTCTCCAATTTCCATCTTGCTGCTGCTCTGTACTCAGCAGGATCTCCAATGTCCGTCCAGTGTCCTCTTGCCAACCAACCATATATCGGCTCGTTTGCCTGCAGTAAACTTGGAAACAGATTCTTGGCGAAGTCGTATCGTCCCCTAGGAATCCACTCAAGCAATTCTGGATCACACACGTAGATTCCAGTACTCGCTAGGTTGCTAAAGATTTGCCCAGGGGCTGGTTTTTCGAGAAATCTTTTGATCTTATTGTTCACATCCATGTCCGCAATGCCGTATTCTCGTGGGTCCTCTACAGGGAGAAGGCCTATCGTGACCATTCCGTCATGCTCTTCATGGAACCGATACATCTCTCTAAGGTTGAGATCGAGAACATGGTCTCCGCCTACGACCAAGAAGGGGGCATCCTTCAAATAGCTCTCCGCGTTCTTGACGCTGCCTGCCGTTCCAAGTTTCTCCTTTTCATATACGTAATTGACGCTCACGCCGAAAATCGATCCATCTCCGAGATATTCTTCGATTTTGTCTCCAAGATATCCCAAGGTCATCACTATGTCATCGAACCCCCTAATGGATAGCTGTTCTACCAAATATCCTATCGATGGTTTGTTCAAAATTGGGATGCATGGCTTCGGTCTTTCGAACGTGAGCGGCCTCATCCTGGTCCCTTCACCGCCGCACATGATGCATGCCTTCATCAGAATCCCTACAATATACTCGCTATACAGCTATAACTCTTTCACCAAAAAATCATTGACGTCTTCCAGCGTGCCATAAGCAGACCAACCAATGCCCCCTATGCTTAGAGCAGCTGTGGCGTTCGCAAACATTGCGCACTCGCTAAGATCCTTTCCACTTAGGTATGCCACCACAAAACCAGCATCAAAAACATCTCCTGCACCAGTGGTATCAACGGCATTAACGTCAAATGCCGCTACCCTAGTTGTCGTTTTTCCATCTGAGACCATGCTCCCCTTTTTCCCCATTTTCAAGGCTATGGTCTTGACACCAAGATCGAGGAGCTCGGCTATAAGTTGCTGTGGTCCTCTCTTCCCAGTTATCCTCCTTGCCTCATCGAGGTTTGGAAAAAAGATATCTATGTTTGGCAGTATGCCTCTGAGTTGCCTTAGTTTTTCAGGATGCCATCCAAATGGGTCCCAGCCCGGGTCAAATGATACCAAGCTATCTACTGAGCTGACGATCTCCCCATAATCGCGTTGAAGTGCCTCCAGCAGGAAAAATGAGGATAGATGCGCCAAATCAGCTCTAAGCTCCTCGAAATTCATATCGCTTATCGAAAAGGTGGCGTTTGTGCCCCTGTATGTTATGAAGCTGCGCTCGGCACCCTGAACTATTGCCACCGTCGCACCAGTTTTTTCATCTGATAGCAATACGTTGGAAACATCCACGCCGTTGTTCCCTAGCATTGCGAGTACATATCTCCCAAACAAATCGTCGCCCACCTTCCCGAAGAGTTTGACTTCCGCACCTAGTTTGGCGCATGCAAAGGCGAAGTTCGCTGCGCAGCCGCCGCCGTGAATTTGGAAATCACTCGTAATCACTTGCCTCCCCCTCTTAGGGAGGTCTTCTACAGAGGCGATCAGATCGACGTTTACATCTCCAATGGCTACAATTTTCATGCTCATCTAGCCCCCAGACACGACCCTCAGGATTTTTATCTCACCTGGTTCGACGCACTCGTCTAGGGGCACCACCTGTTGGTCTCTATACACGATAACGGTCTCTGGGTTTATCCCTAGATCGATGAGCAGGCTTTCATAGTCACTTCCTTCTGGAACTTCTATGTATTTCTCGTCTCCAGAAAAAGTGGTTACCTTTATTTTTATCATCTTTTATTAGATGAAGAGGATAACTATTTAAGTTTTTGAGCACTCTTACGCATGGGGCCGGGGTGGCAGAGCGGACAAATGCGGCAGGCTCGAGACCTGTTGTTCCTTTGGAACGCTTGGGTTCAAATCCCAACCCTGGCGTGTATGAGAAGAGCTAAATGGCATCATCTCGGCCATGATAGATGCACAGTCCCTATCTATGAGGCTTCCTCTCCTAGGGGAGTTGTTCCACTATTGAAAACCCTCATGAGCAGTTATTGCACGAACGACTGCAAGTTTTGCATGTTCAGGTCCTCTAGAAGGATCGACAGGTATAGGTGGGAGCCAGAAGAGTTAGCTAAGATAGCGATACATCTCTGGGAAATGAAAAAGATCAAGGGGCTTTTTTTGAGCTCTTCTTTCGAGGGAGATCCAGACGAGACGGTTGAGAGACAACTAGAGACGGTGCGAATGCTCAGAAGAGACGGATTCACGGGATATATTCATCTTCGCCTTATGCCTGGGACAGGGATGGAAAAGATAAAAGAATCGATGACACTCTGCGATAGAATTGGAATAAACATCGAGTTTCCGAACAAGGAATTGTATGAGGAAATGAAGGGGGGTCCAATCGATTTTAGCCAAGATGTGATGAAAAGAATGGAGCAAATTTCCAGGATTGCCAGAAAGGAATGCCAGGCAGACGTTGATACCCAAATCGTTGTGGGAATTGAGGACTATGATGATGAAATCCTAAAGAAAACGGAGTGGCTCTATAAAAAATTGAACCTGGCCAGGGTATATTACTCTGGGTTTGAGCCAATCCCAGACACGCCTCTAGAAAAGCACCCTCCTTGTCCTAAGCTAAGGGAGCTCAGATTATATCAGACATCTTTCTTGCTCAGAGATTATGGTTTCAAATTAGACGACATGGTATTTGATGGAAAGGGGATGCTTCCCTTGGACGAGGATCCTAAATTCTTAGCAGCAAAGACGGCGGATTTATTCCTTGACATAAACGAGGCGTCCTATCTTGATCTACTGAGAGTTCCCGGGATAGGGCCAGTCAGTGCTAGAAACATATTAGAAGAAAGACCTTTAAGGGACGAGAAGCAACTAAGGTCCATCGGAGTCAATCTCAAGAGGGCTAGACCATTTATCTTCCTCAAGGGAACGCAGAAGACCCTGGCGGATGAAAAAGTTTATCGTTCGTAGAGCATTAGAGCTTCACGTTCCTAACACCATGGGGTTCTCAAATCTGACGATATATTTTTAGTAAGAAGAGGTCAATTGGAAGAAGATGCCTGAGGTGGGGATTTACAAGAGAAGAGGGCTAGAGATCTGGCTTGAGACTGCTGAGGATAACATCGAGCTTAAGTCCTCGGGTGCGCTCTCTAAATTGGCTTTTCCCTTGTTGAAAAGGGTAAACAAGATGTTAAGGAATGAGAAGCCAATCGAGGCGACTGAGGAGGAGGTGGTTTTAAGCACGTGGCTTCCACCGATTCCAAGCGAACCATTCCAAAGAGCCATAAAAGCCGAGATGGATATCTTGCTGAAGAGGAAATTCTCTCCCCAAGCGGTCTCAATGAATATTTCTGATTGTACACTCAATTGTAGCGAGTGCAACATAGTCGAGCATGAAGGAGAGCTCAAAACGAAAGAGGTGAAGGATTTTATAGCGCAGATCCAAGACCTTGGGGCGATTACAATTGGATTTGCGGAAGGAGACCCTCTTTTGAGAGAAGACCTTTTCGAACTTATAGATTATATAGACAAGAAAAAGTCCATTGCGAGCGTTTTTACCCCCGGTCCTTTGTTGACGGATGAGGTGGCTGCGGAACTGAAAGAGCATGGAATATACGCCGTAATAACGGGAATTAAAAGCCCAATTCCCAGGGAGCATGATGCTGCGAGAGGACTAAAAGGAGCATTTGACAAAGCCGTAAGAGGGATGAAAAACGCGGTGGAGAATGATCTTTATGTTTCTATGCATACGCATGCAACACCGAAACTCGTGGAGAGCGGGGAGCTTACCAAAATCTACAAACTTGCCTCCAAGATTGGGGTTCATGAGTTGTCCATCTGGGACAGCCATCCAACCTGGAGTTATAAAGACAGAAAAGAGTTGATTTTGAAAGATAGGCACAGAGGGGAGATCATGGAACTGTACAGGAAAGCAAACACCTCTAAAGAGGGACCAAGAATATTCTACAACGCTGTCTTTGAATCTCCAAAGCTCTTCGGCTGTATGGCAGGCAGGAGATGGTTGAACTTGATACACTCCGGAGACCTGACCCCCTGTACCTATGTACCAATCTCTTTTGGAAATATCAGGGAAGAAAGCGTGGAGAGGATTTGGAGAAGGATGCGCCAGTTTAAGGAATTCAGGAGGAAGAGATCCTGCGTGATGCTCGATAAGGAATTCAGGTCGAAATGTATCGACCCGTTCTCAGTATCTGACCTGCCCATCAGCTACAAAGATGTTGTTTTAGCCGAAAATCAAAGATTTTCAGGCTGTCAGAAACCCCCAAATGGGTTTCAACTCATTTGAAGGTGAACCATGGAATTTGTCGCATATGATTCAATTCTACTTAAGCTGGTTTTGGAGACCACAGACAGCAGGGTGAGGGTAAAGACTAGAGGGCCACTCTCCCCCTTCCTGGGAAAAGTGGAGCAGAAGTTTGATGCATATCTAAAAAATCTCCCGGCTGAAATAAGAGGGGACAAGCTTTATCTTTCAACCGCATTCCCGCCTGTACCGAGCAATCCTTTTAAAAGACTTGTATTCTCTCAGATGAAAAGGGCTCTTGGTGTTCATACTCCAGATAACCTGACGATTATGGTTACAGGAGATTGCCAATGTGATTGCGAGCACTGTCTGGCATATAAAATGAATCGGGGCGAAGAGCTCTCTAAGAACGAGATATTCGATGTGATTGACCAAGCTCTGGAGCTTAGCGTGTCTCAAATCACTTTTGAAGGCGGTGAACCAACCTTAAGAAAAGACCTCCCTGAACTCATTGGATATATCGACAAAAGCAAGGCTACTTCAATGGTTGTAACAAATGGTCAGTATCTAACTAAGGATTATGTCCAGGAGCTTAAGGAGTTTGGACTGGATTACATAAATGTAAGTATAGATAGCCCTTACCCAGAGGAACACGATAAGTTTAGGGGGGTTTCAGGACTTTTTGAGGACGCTACAGAAGGGATAAAAAATTCTGTAGATGCGGGCATTCTAACTGGTGTTTTGTACATCGCAAGACCGAGGAATTGCGACAGAGAGACTTTAGAAAAGATGGTGAATTACTGTGAAAAGCTCGGCGTCTTTGAGCTGATGATTGACAAAGTTGTTCCAAGCGGGAGATGGGCAGGTCATGATGTCTTGAGTGAAGAACAGGAGGAAGAGATAGTCAGGTTCCAGAAAGAGGCAGCCGAAAAGAAGGGGAAGAACTTGATCACGAACTTTTTCCAGTTAAGGAGACCCGATTTTTTTGGATGCTTTGCGGGCAGAAGATGGTGCTACATCTCTCCCAGTGGGGATGTCATGCCGTGCATGCATACTCCCCTCTCCTTTGGCAATGTGAGGGAGGAGAAATTATCAAAGATCTGGAGGAAAATTAGAAGGCACCCCCTCTTCAACAAAAAGCCAAAGAAATGTGCATATGAAGATCCCCTATATAGAGGAAACTATTTGAAGAACATCCCTGGGGATGCCCCCCTTCCATATCCCATTAAGGAGATTGATTGATGTGATGGCGTTTACTCCCTTAATGCCACTAACGGCTCTGTGGCAGTTGAAGGTGAAAAACAGACCTCTAATTCTTTCCCACGCAATTAATTCGAAGTGCAACCTACACTGCAAATTTTGCCCATACTGGGAAGAGGATAGAGGGGAGATGCGCAGGGAGGAGGTGTTCAGCCTCCTTGAAGAAGCTAAGTCTTTAGGAATAATGCTTTATAACGCATGGACCGTCGAACCCCTTTTGAGGAAAGATCTTCCAGAAATTCTTAAACACGCTCATCACCTTGGGATGATAACCTCCCTTGTAACCAATGGAGTCCTGCTGAAAAAGAGAGCCAAAGAACTCTCAGACCTTGATCATCTCTCGGTTTCTGTAGACGGTATTGAGTCCTATGAGGAGATGAGGGGAGTCAAGCTGGATAAGGTGTTGGATGGGATCAAAGAGGCAAGAGACAGGGGGATCACCACCGTAATAAACTGCGTCATCAGCGGAAAAAATTTGGACGAGATCGAGGAGCTAATACATTTAGCCCAAGAGTTAGGGGTGTGGATTTCATTTGAACCCATCCATGAATACGAAGACATCCCTCAAGAGGTGTGGGAAGATATAGGGATAAGAAATATGGGAAAGTATGGAAAAATCATCGACAGGATAATTGAATTAAAAGAAGAAGGCTTTCCTGTTATCAACTCCAAAACTTACCTCAGAATGATAAAAAGTCTAAGCCCGGATTTTAGATGTCATGCCAGTGACATTGTGCTCGATGTTACATCGGATGGCAGGATAGAAACCTGCAGGGTTCACAGAGAAAGCCTAGGTGAGATCAAGGATGAACTGGCTAATGTCTGGAGATCCTCAAAGGCGAGGAGGAAAAAAATATCGATGGAATGCAGGGGATGCCTGTTTTTTGGATATGCTGAATTAAGCCTCCTCTATTCCTTAAAACCTGAAGTAGTGCTAAATGGCATTAGAATACTAAATGATATTAGATAGTCTAAAGAAGATATTTCACAAATCTTATCAACTTTGGATTCTTCAGAAGAAGGAGAAACCCCATGCTTAGGGAGTTCAGGATAACATTATCGTGTTTGGAGAGCTGTTGGGATATGTCCACACCCTCTAAAGCCCTCATTGCCTCGTCAAGCTCCTCATCTGGCATCTTCTCTATGGTCTTTAAGCCAAAACGTCCCACCCTATAATGGTTCAAAAACTTCTTTTTCCACCGTCTCTCATATCTGGAAAGGAATCTCTTAGAGCTATCTTTCTTCTTCACCGCTTCTGCAGCAACCTCCCCGCAAAGCATGCCAGCAACCATTCCATAGGCAATGCCAGCTTGTCCAGCAGCTCCCCCTGCAACCATCAACCTGTCGCCTACTAACTCGTTAGGCATTGTGATTATTTGATCCGCTCCATCTGACACGTGAAGAATCTTAGCCTCATCGAACATGCCTCGCTGCAGGAATCTATCAAAATACTTCCTTGGCTCTTCTCCTCTAACAAATACTCCTGCACTCGCTTTGCCATCTCCTTTTGGGGAAATCGTGGCTTTCCAGCCAGGTGCAACTTCTTTGCCCAAGAAATAGTGGAAATAATTTTCATCCACTTCTACACCCTCCATCTCGGCCTGCATGGCATATGCAAGGTCTTCCGGATACTTCATCGTTTTTAACCCTGTTGCCTTAACGATTTCAGATTGTATACCAGAGGCGAGTACAAAAATCTCTCCATTGTACCTCTTCTTGCTCTCTCCCTCTTTTACAACCACTCCATCTCCATTGAGAGCCATGGCCTCGGAATTCATTTTGATCTCTGCGCCAGCATCCCTTGCCTTCTCAGTATAATAAGCATCAAACTTCTTCCTGTCAATAGAGAATCCCGGAGTTTCTATAGTTATGGTCGTCCCAAAGGGAGAAATTATATTCATTCCTTTGACCTTGTGAATGATGTATTCCTCTTTAGGCTCAAGTCCAATCATCTTAAAAAAGCCATCAAAGGAGGTATCTGCTGGGCTTGGAGCAGAATTGAAACTTTTCCTTTTCTCCAAGAGTAGAACATTAGCTCCCCCCTCTGCTGCTTTCCATGCCGCCATTAAGCCAGCAGGACTTGCACCTATCACTATTACGTCGTATTTCATTCTTCTACCCGGTATGGTAATCTTTCTTCTTCAATTGCATTTCTAATATCGCCGAAATAATTCTCTCTGTATTGGGGGTCTCTCCATGTGCATGTTTCGGGCTTTTTCCTAAACAAGGGATGTCTTCTTATTTTTTTCCAAGCACTCTTCAAGCTTAGATCACGCACATTTCCAAAGGAGAGGGGAATGTGTAAGCATGGCATCACCTCGCCGATTGGCGATATCCACATCCACCTTCTTCCCGCAAAGCATCCCATGATATTTGGGTCTCTATAGGAGTAAGAAGAAGATACCCTGGGACCGCTTTTCCTCTTATTTGCCTCATTTTGAAATTCAGCTAACCTCTCGTAATCTTCCCTCTTTAAGAGGTTGTCATCCCTATATTCCCATCTTCCTCCAGGGACCACCTCATCGATCAAAATCTCATGTACGCCAAGAGAACTGCAATGTTTGTATAAATCCTCTAACCTCTCAAAATCGGAGTCATATGGGGTGGCTGTGTATTCGACTATTCCTATCAGTCCTTCTTCAACACCATACTTGACTCCTGTAGAGGCTTTTTCAAAAGTCCCTTCAACCCCTCTGAACTCATCATGTTCTTCTTGATAAGGACTATCGAGGCTAACATGTAGGTATACAAGTCCAGCATTCTTCAGCTTCCGTACGTATTCTTTTGTCAGGCGGAGCCCGTTCGTTATCAGGTGAGTGGAAGCCATGTTCGCATCAACATGCTCGATCAAATCGAATATGTCATCCCGAAGCGTCGGTTCTCCTCCCTCGAAGCTTACATGGTAAGCTCCGAGTTCAAGGGCCTGATCTATCACATAGTAAAGCTCCTTAGTGGAGAGTTCGGGCTCTCCCTCTATCCCATACACTATACAGTGCTTGCATTTGCATTGGCATTTGCCCGTGGTTAACAACATTAAGCTCTCCGGTATGGATTTGCGCAAAAGGAGGCGTTTTATCTGGGCCTTTACAAGCCTATTAAAAGGTCCACTAGGGGCGGGCGGCATTAAATTGGATATTACGACATCTTCTTCTCGAACAGCTGCTACCTTTTCCAGTGCTGCATGCGCGTTAAACCCTTCGGCAATATGTTCTACCAATTTTGAGAGTGCTCCTCTTGTCCTCATCTGGGCGCTTCTGCCATCTACATCAAAAAGAATCTCAAAGCCGGGACCTTTGTAAATCGATAATTCCAAAGTGAATCCTCCTGTTATTCTGTTATATGGAAATGATAATATTGTAAGCTGCAGCTATGTTGATTATGACGAGCATTATGGTGTAGTTTATAACGCCAACATGTGTCAGCTTTATATGGGCTTTATGCTCATCCGGGTGATTATAGGCATGGGAAAGCGCTCTAATTTTAAAGATAGCCAACCCAAGGTATAGCATTAAGAATGTCCAGTTCAAGGTAAAGGTTTGCCAGAGCACTATGAGCCATAAGTATTCAAATATACTCATCACAACCGTGAATGATATCGTTCCCTTTGGCGTTAGCGGTGTAAAGCGCATCGAATCTTTATCATGGTAGGCCAAGCAGCCCATTATAACTGCCAGAGAAACTACGAAAGTCTCCCATGAAAGTATTCTTTCTGGGGCAACCATGGCGATGCCGCCCAGGACTATAAGCCCACTCAGGGAGCGGTAAATGCGTCTTTGAAGTTCTGTCAGCCTTTTCAAAGGTGGGCTTGCGGAGTAGGTTAACCCCCAGATGAGCATTAGGACTGCCACCAAAAAGCAGGTTGGATTGAATATGAAGAGGGCGACTAGTAGGCAGAATATCGTCTCAACTACCATGAAGAAGATGACGGTTTTTGGTGAGAGAAGCCCAGTTACCAGTGGGAGAGTTGAGTTTGGCGGACCAAGGCGTTCATCTTCTCCTGTCCACCAGTCATATAACATGTCTGCTTGGGAAATCACTCTTGTAAACAAGCCTGCTGCGAAGAGACCTAAAATAAGCTTCCATGGAGGGAGGAGGGGAGCTCCCAGTGCCATCAATAAAAGTGCTCCAGTAGCAGCGCACAAAGCACCCCAAGGAAGCCATAGTACTCGATGAACGCAAAGGATTGCAAGAATTTTAGCCTTTAATCCTTTACCTGTTGGTCCAGCTACGCCAAATCCTATGTCTAAGAGAGATGACTCCATAACGACTATCCCGATTCAGCTTTCGCTTTTTTGAGTAGCTCAAAATTACAAAAATCTTTGGGTATCGTTTTGATATAACCCAACTCTTTCATCAGTCCTGCAACTCGCATCATTATATCTATGCTGCCAGTTATGTCAATACGTGGTTGATTGTATCTTAGGGCCTCTCTTATAATCTCAGCGGAGATTCCGATGTATCTAGAACTGATTTTTGCAGCCTCTTCTGGCTCTTTATTGCAAAATTCGTCTGCTTTTAAGATTGCTTTTATAAACTTTAACGCCACATCGGAATGGTCTTGAAGAAAATCATCAGTGGTAGTAATGCTACAACCTGGTGCTTTTGGAAGGACATCCTTACCTCTGGCGATTATCTTCCCTATCCCTAGTTCAACTGCCATTGTAGCGTAGGGCTCTACATTGGTTGTAGCATCTACCCTGCCGCTTAGCAGGGCAAGCATGGCTGCATCCCCACTTGGAAGCCGTAGAATCTCTGTGTTTTCTGGAGTTATATCATATTTTTTGAACAAAGCTTGAGATGTCAAGTCCTTCATACCACCTGCAGCTGGAAGCGAAATTCTTTTTCCCTTGAGCTCGGAAAGGCCGTCTATCTTTGCATCTCTTCGAACTACCGTAGCTGGCTCTTCATAGCCTGAGCCAGCGATTACGACCAAGTTATCTCCCTTATCTCTCGCGCTCACTGTCCGCGTCCAGGGAAGAATGCCAAAAGAAATCTCACCAGAAATAAGTTTATTGGGCAATAGCCAAGCTGTTGGGTCAATGGAATATGAGACATCCAAACCCAGCTCTTTGAAAAACCCCCTCTCGTATGCTATATATGCAGGCATCTGGCATATGCCCCTAATAAGCCCTATATTAATTTTTGACAAAGTGGTATCCTCCTTTAACTAAATGATTAGAATCAGTTAGAGATTTTGCTTTAAAAATCTACTGGTATGGGCAAAAGCTTATTTTAATACGATACATTGAATACATACCATCACGGCCGGGGTGGGGTAGTTGGCTATCCTTTGGGACTGTGGATCCCACGACCCGGGTTCAAATCTCGGCCCCGGCCTGTCTCATAGGACTTGATATAAGTGATTGACTTAGTAGTCAGCACCCTACTCTGGACGTGGAAGTTCACAAAAGAAGCCTCGCCTTGGTTACTGCTTGGCTTCCTGTTCGCAGGGATACTAAAAGCATTTGTTCCTTCTGAGTTCATTTTGAGATACTTAGGTCAAAGAAGCCTTCGTTCTATCCTAACAGCGACTTTGGTTGGAATTCCCTTGCCATTGGTCTATACAAGTCTGGAGCCTCAAGAGCAGCAACGCTTGCCTTTTTCATAGCCACGCCTGCGACGACCATCACCGCAATCCTAATCGCCATAGGAATGCTAGGATGGAAATTCACCGTGGCAATGATTCTGACATGCTTTGGAGTCGCTTTGTTAACGGGATTGTTGTCTTTTATGGTAAAAGAGCGCGTAAAGCAAATGAAAGTGGAAAAAGAAGCCCACAGGCTAAGAGAGGTCTTTTCTTGTGAAGAGTGTGGAGATGTGTTCAAAGGGAGATTAAAATTTTCTTTTAGGTATGGGTTTATCGATATGGTCGAGGATATTGGATTGTATGTAATTTTAGGGCTCATAATAGCGGGAATCATCGCTGCTCTAGCCCCAGGAGTGGTCATTGAGCGATATCTTGGGAGTGGGATAATTGCCTTGGTCATAATGGTCTTGATCGCGACGCCGATGTATATTTGCTCAACCGGCTCCATTCCATTCATAACTGCTTTGATCGCGAAAGGGATGAATCCTTGCGTAGGATTGGTGTTTTTGGTCGTCGGTCCAGCAACCAACCTATCTACGATCTTCGCTATTGCGAAATCAATGGGTAAGAGAACTGCTTTGCTTTATGTCAGCTCTATAGTCATCTTCTCGATCCTAATCGCTTATTCCCTTGGTCTAGTGGGATGGATATGATAAAGACGATCTGTGCTTTAGTATTGCTTGGCTTGGTGACGTATACACTTGGAAAAAAGTTTCAGCTAAGCTAAGGGCTGTGAAGTGTACGTCTTGTGGGAGACCAATCGTCGAGCCCATCAAAAGAGAAGTACAGGGAAAAGAAATGGTTTTTTGCTGTGAACACTGTGCAGAGGCGTATATAGGCATTTGCTAAAATTTCCTCACCGCAAGTTTTTTTTTACCGATAACTAACATTCCCTTATCAACGAGAATATGAGAAAGATCATAGCGGCTTTTATGGTGCTGGCGTTCATAACCAGCTTATTCCTCGTGAGCGCATCAGCTCGTCCTGCTAACATCGAAAAGGTGCCAGTCATAATCGGATTTAAAGATAGACCCGATCCAGCTCTAATACGAGCACATGGTGGAGACATAAAATACAAGTATCATGTGATACCAGCGATAGCGGCTTCGATGTCTCCGCAAGCTTGTGATGCAATGATGAAAAACAAAAACGTGGCATACATCGAGCCAGATCATGAGGTGCATGCATTACAGCAAACACTTCCATGGGGTGTGGATCGAATAGATGCGAACTTGGTTTGGAGTTATAACAAAGGTACTGGTGTTAAAGTTGCGATCATCGACACTGGGATAGATTACACGCATCCGGACTTAGATGCCAACTATAGAGGCGGATATGATTTTGTGAACGATGATGCCGATCCAAAGGATGACAATGGGCATGGCACGCATTGCGCAGGTATCGTTGTGGCAGAGGACAATGATATTGGTGTTGTCGGTGTAGCACCAGAAGCATCATTGTATGCGGTTAAAGTTCTCGATAGACTTGGGTCCGGTTGGCTTAGCGATGTCATTGCAGGGATACAATGGTCAGTTGACAACGATATGGACGTAGTATCAATGAGTCTGGGCACGTCCACTTATTCAGCAAGCCTGGAAACTGCATGCAATAACGCCTATAATGCCGGTCTCGTTCTAGTTGCAGCGGCTGGTAATAGTGGGGATGGGAATCCGGCTACAAATGAATACTCATATCCCGCCGCATACGGTTCGGTCATTGCAGTTGGCGCGACAGACATAAATAATGTAGCGCCTTCTTGGAGCAACTCAGGTCCATATCTGGAATTAGCGGCACCAGGCGTAAGCATATACTCAACCCTGCCAACGTACAGGGTTACCTTGACCAGAACATATGGGTATAACTATGGAACTTTGAGTGGAACTTCAATGGCATGTCCGCATGCTGCTGGAGTGGCAGCCCTCGTGATGGCCTCTGATCCAACGTTAACAAACACAGATGTAAGATCGCGTTTGCAAACGACCGCTGATGATCTAGGACCAGTGGGATGGGATTCTGTGTATGGGAGTGGTCTAGTTGATGCTGATGAAGCTGCTCCGGGTGTGGACACAATCCCACCAACGATATCTGATATAACACCTGCTGACGGAGCATTCGTAAACACAGGAACTCCAACGATTTCTGCTACCGTGACGGATGCGAGTGGCATCGATGCGACCTCTATTGTCATGATGGTAGATGGGGCGACGGTTGCTCATACTTATGACAGTGCAACTGGTCTGGTGTCTTATGTATCAGCTACACCTTTGGTAGAGGGACTCCATACGGCGACTCTAGATGTATCAGATACGGTGGGCAATCTTGCCACTGCCAGTTGGTCCTTCACCGTGGACACCACACCTCCAGCCCAAGTCACTGGTTTAGTAGTCACTACGGTCAGTAGCAGCCAGCTGGACCTTTCGTGGTATGCCAATACTGAAACGGATCTTGACCACTACAATGTGTACAGAAGCACCACGTCTGGTGGCCCGTATGACTTGGTCGCATCGCCCACCACGAATTCGTACTCAGACACTGGATTGGTATCTTCAACAACTTACTATTACACGGTAACAGCGGTTGACACGGCAGGAAATAAGGGGATACCATCAGAGGAAGCATCCGGAACGACGAGTGAAGCACCTGCTAACCTCATGCACGTAGCAAGCATTGACATGTGGTACACGAGGGTGGGACGGAACTACAAAATATACACTAAGGTAATGATAGTTGACTCAGGCGACCTTGCTGTTGAGGGTGCTACAGTTTACCTTGAGATGGCTTTACCAAACGGTGCCACAGCCAGTGGCAGTGGCGACACAGGTGCTGATGGAACGGTGACCTTCGTGTACGGTCCGACGCGGACGATAGGCACATACACCTCAACGGTAACCGATGTGGTAAAGCTCGATTGGACCTACGATTCCACTAAAAACGTGGAGACTAGTGAGAAGTTAGTGGTACCATAGGAAAATAGGGCCCCCATCTATTCTATTCTGTGTTGTAAGCACCATAACCCTTAAATACTGACAGACATATCTAGGTGGGCACTCAATAAAAGATGCCCTGCATGCCTGCAGATATCCGATTTCTAAGGCACAACTCTTATATATCATCGAAACCATACTGTATAACTGGACGTAAGGATTATTTCAGATGGAGGCGTGAGCTATTTCACGTCTGACATTCGCCCTAACAGTTCGGTCATTCCGATCAGTGCGTTTAAACACCAAAAATTCCAATTCTGGTTGATCCTGCCAGAGGTCACTGCTATCGGGGTCCGACTAAGCCATGCGAGTCGAGAGCTTTCGGAGCTCGGCAGACTGCTCAGTAACACGTGGACAACCTACCCTTAGGTCTGGGATAACCCCGGGAAACTGGGAATAATACCAGATAGATCATAGATGCTGGAATGCCCTGTGGTCCAAAGTTCAGGCGCCTAAGGATGGGTCTGCGGTCTATCAGGTTGTAGTGGGTGTAATGTACCTACTAGCCGACGACGGATACGGGTTGTGAGAGCAAGAGCCCGGAGATGGATTCTGAGACACGAATCCAGGCCCTACGGGGTGCAGCAGGCGCGAAACCTTTACAATGCACGCAAGTGCGATAAGGGGACCCCGAGTGTTGGTGCCTAGCATCAACTGTCCAACTGTCTAAAAAACAGTTATTAGCAAGAGCCGGGTAAGACCGGTGCCAGCCGCCGCGGTAACACCGGCGGCTCGAGTGGTGACCGCTATTATTGGGTCTAAAGGGTCCGTAGCCGGCCTAATAAGTTCCTTGGGAAATCTGGCGGCTTAACCGTCAGGCTGCTGAGGGATACTGTTGGGCTTGAGACCAGGAGAGGCTAGAGGTACCTCGGGGGTAGGGGTGAAATCCTGTGATCCCTGAGAGACCACCAGTGGCGAAGGCGTCTAGCTAGAACGGGTCTGACGGTGAGGGACGAAAGCTAGGGGCACGAACCGGATTAGATACCCGGGTAGTCCTAGCCGTAAACGATGCGAGCTAGGTGTCACAGTAGCTGCGAGCTACTGTGGTGCCGCAGGGAAGCCGTGAAGCTCGCCACCTGGGAAGTACGGCCGCAAGGCTGAAACTTAAAGGAATTGGCGGGGGAGCACCACAACGGGTGGAGCCTGCGGTTCAATTGGACTCAACGCCGGGAAGCTCACCGGGTGCGACAGCAGAATGAAGGCCAGGCTGAAGACTTTGCCAGACTAGCTGAGAGGAGGTGCATGGCCGTCGTCAGTTCGTACTGTGAAGCATCCTGTTAAGTCAGGCAACGAGCGAGACCCGCGCCCACTGTTGCCAGCATTCCCTCCGGGGAGATGGGTACACAATGGGGACCGCCTCTGCTAAAGAGGAGGAAGGAACGGGCAACGGTAGGTCAGCATGCCCCGAATCTCCCGGGCTACACGCGGGCTACAATGATCGGGACAATGAGCATCGACACCGAGAGGTGAAGGCAATCTCCTAAACCCGATCGTAGTTCGGATTGGGGACTGAAACTCGTCCCCATGAAGATGGAATCCGTAGTAATCGCGTCTCAAAATGGCGCGGTGAATATGTCCCTGCTCCTTGCACACACCGCCCGTCAAACCACCCGAGTAAGGTCTGGGTGAGGCTGCTTCTCCTTGGAGCATTCGAACCTGGGTTTCGCAAGGGGGGTTAAGTCGTAACAAGGTAGCCGTAGGGGAATCTGCGGCTGGATCACCTCCTAACGAAATACAGCCGATCGGAGCCGAAAAACTGCTAGGGTAGGCATGATAATACGAGATTCGTTGGGACCCCGGGGGAGCTTCTAACGCCCGAAATGTATATAATCTATTGGGTGTAACGAGATAGGTCGCTATGTGGGGCTCGTAGCTCAGTTGGAAGAGCGCTGCCTTTGCATCCGAGGGGCTTCGCCCCATTCGAACCCCAAGGCGAAATAGGCAGAGGCCCTGGGTTCAAATCCCAGCGAGTCCATTTCAAACCCCTTTAGAAAGGTGTTTGATCCCCAAAACCTTTTAGGAAAAGGTTTGATCCAAAAAGTAATATTTGGGGGAGTCAAGAGGGGGCAGAGCCCCCTTTGTAGATGCACTCGGTGAGAGAAATCTCGTCGGGGAAGGGTGGATAGCGTTAATCAGCTAAATGAGACCGCGTATAAGTTTGCGACCCGGACGCTCACTGAGTTCAGTGAAGCGGATTCTGGCAAATATGCCATCCGGTGAATGGCTCGGCTCAAGCGCTGATAAAGGGCGTGCCAAGCTGCGATAAGCCTCGGGTAGGTGCATGGAGCCTTAGAACCGAGGATCCCCTAATGGGAACTCCCGCCTCCTTCGGGAGGCGATCCGTAAGGATCGGGAACGCCCCGGATTGAAACATCTTAGTAGGGGCAGGAAAAGAAATCGAAGAGATGCCGTTAGTAAAGGCGATCGAACACGGCACAGTTCAAACCGAATCCTTTTTCGAAAGAAAAGGGAGATGTGGTGTTATAAGTCGAGTCGAATACAGTCCAAACCAGTCAAGTCGAAGTCCTCTGGAACGGGGCACCAAAGAGTGTGATAGTCACGTAGACATACGCTGACGGATTGCGGCTCGATCTTGAGTACCGTTGCTTGGATATGCAGCGGGAATTTGGGAGGCACCAACTTCTAAAACTAAATACGTCTTGAGACCGATAGTGCAATAGTACCGTGAGGGAAAGCTGAAAAGCACCCCAAAAAGGGAGGTGCAAAGATCCTGAAATCGGATGGTGATGGAGCGATACGGCATGAAAGGAACTTCGATGCAAAGGAATCTGTCGCGAGGCAGTAGTACGAGCATCGTCGCCAGTGTCGTATCATACGTTTTGAAGAACGGGCCAGGGAATGTATTTGAGTGGCGAGACTAAGCTGGTAACAGCGCAGTCAAAGCGAAAGCGACAAGCATGCAACCTTCGGGCGAGGTGCGGCGTGTACAAGCGCGTGTAGTCACTGGGATACGACCCGAAACCGGGCGATCTAGGCGTGGGCAGGATGAAACGTGGCGAAAGCTACGTGGAGGTCCGCTAGCGGTGTTGATGTGCAAATCACTCGCGTGACCTGCGTCTAGGGGTGAAAGTCCAATCAAGCCCGGAGATAGCTGGTTCCTTCCGAAACATGTCGCAGCATGACCTGATCAGAGATAGTCAGCGGAGTAGAGCACTGATTGGGGGAGCCGGGCGGGAAACTGCTCGTCCTCTTGTCAAACTCCAAAACCGCTGTCGTCGTAGAAGATCGGAGTCGGGGCTGGGGGGTAAGCTTCCAGTCCGTGAGGGAGACAACCCAGACCGTGGTTAAGGTCCCAAAGTGTCGGCTAAGTGTTAACACTAAAGGGCGTCTCAAGCCCTAGACAACTGGGAGGTGAGCTTAGAGGCAGCTACCCTTTAAAAAGTGCGTAACAGCTTACCAGTCGAGATTTGGGGTCCCGAAAATGGACGGGGCTCAAGCCGACCACCGATACCTCGGAGCATCGCAAGATGATCTTGTAGGAAGGCGTCCTGTGAGGGCAGAAGCACCTTCGTGAGGAGGTGTGGACCACATGGGAACGAAAATCCTGGCAATAGTAGCAGCATAGTCGGGTGAGAATCCCGACCGCCGGAGGGGCTAGGTTTCCTCGGCAATGTTCGTCAGCCGAGGGTTAGTCGGTCCTAAGACATTTCCTAACTGGAGAATGTCAAATGGGAAACAGGTTAATATTCCTGTACCGTTCAGCATACAAGGAGAAACTACGTTTCTCCCTTGACCCTCTTCCTTTAAGGGGTGTCAAGAGGGGCGAAGCCCCTTTGGACTAAAACCGACGCCTCAGGGTAGGTCGAGCAGTGTCGTCGCACTGTTCAAGCGTTGAAATCCATGGAGAGCCGTAATGGCGAGAAGTGGATGAATGCGTGATGAAGTAATTCGGCTGATCCCAGGGGCCCGTGAAAAGGGAGCTGAACGTCCGTACCAAGAACTGACACAGGTGCCCCTGGTTGAAAAGACCAAGGCGTGTCGGCATAATCTGGCTAAGGTAATTCGGCAAATTAGCTCCGTAACTTCGGGAGAAGGAGTGCCTGCTTTGCAGAAAGCAGGTCGCAGTGACGAGGGAGCTCTAACTGTCTAATAACAACATAGGGGATCGCAAACCCGTAAGGGCTAGTACGATTCCTGAATCCTGCCCAGTACAGGTATCTGAAACCTCCGTACAAGGAGACGAAGGACCTGTCAACGGCGGGGGTAACTATAACCCTCTTAAGGTAGCGTAGTACCTTGCCGCTTAATTGGCGGCTTGCATGAATGGACCAATGAGAGCTCTACTGTCCCTAGCCAGAACCCGGTGAACTTTACATCCCAGTGAAGAGTCTGGGGACCCCTAATGGGAAGTGAAGACCCCGTGGAGCTTTACTGCAGCCTGTCGCTGGGCTGTGGTTTTGGATGTGCAGCGTAGGTAGGGGGCAGTGATCCGTCCTCGCCAGGGGACGGGGAGCCATCAATGAGACACTACCCTTCTGGAACTACGACCCTTACTCCGAGAGGAGGACCCCGATAGGTGGGCAGTTTGGGTGGGGCGCCACGTCCTAGAAAAGATATCTAGGGCGCCCTAAGGTTGACTCAGGTGGGTCAGAAATCCACTGTAGAGCGCAAGAGCACAAGTCAGCCTGATGTGATTTTCCACAGCAAGGAATCACGAGACGAAAGTCGGGTCTAGCGAACCATTATGCCTCCTTGGTGGGGGCTAATGATGACAGAAAAGCTACCCCGGGGGTAACAGTGTCGTCACCGGCAAGAGCACATATCGACCCGGTGGCTTGCTACTTCGATGTCGGTTCTCTCCATCCCGGCCGTGCAGCAGCGGCCAAGGGTGAGGTTGTTCGCCTATTAAAGGAGATCGTGAGCTGGGTTTAGACCGTCGTGAGACAGGTCGGTTACTATCTGTTAGGGGTGTTTTGAGGTCTGAGGGGAAGTTGCCTATAGTACGAGAGGAACTAGGCAACGGTGCCTCTAGTCTATCGGTTGTCCGACAGGGCATTACCGAGCAGCCACGCACCAGTGGATAAGGGCTGAAAGCATCTAAGCCCGAAACCACCCCTGAAAAGAGACCTCTAAAGGGCATTCTTAGAAGAAGAGTTTGATAGAGTCGGGATGTAAGCACCAAGGCAACGAGGTGTTCAGTCCGCGACCACTAACGCCCGAGCCAGTTTGCTGAGCTGAGTTCAGGCGATATCTGGGTCGCAAACTTATACGCGGTTTTCAAAGCGGGTTTCAAGAGGGCGTAGCCCTTTGATGCCAAGGTGGCGGAATGGCTAACGCAGCCGCCTGCAGATGAAAAAGGAAAAAGGTCATCGGAAAACTACGTTTTCCTCGGTGGAGAGCGGCTTTTTGCCGGTTCAATTCCGGTCCTTGGCTTGCGACTACTTCCGAAGGAAGTAGGAGTGCTGCAACGAAGTTGCAGCTAGGAGATTCTGAGCGAAGAATCGAGGAGACGATAGTCATTACGTTCATAAGTTGAGCATAGCGGCCATGGCGACGGGGAAACTCCTGGTCCCATCTCGAACCCAGAAGATAAGACCGTCCACGTTCTATGCTGTACTGAGGTGCGCGAGCCCTTGGGAACCATAGGTCGCTGCTATGCTCACCTGTTTTATTTTGGGGTTGAGTAGCATTCGAGATATTGTCGATGGCGGCTGGCTCACCTAAGGGTTTTGTTTGTTATGAAAGATAAAAAAACTTGAATATTTAAATGGACTTGGACAGGAAAGTTGGGAGTTATGTGGAATGCTGGCAGGAGGATGGTTTCTTATATCTAAAAAGGAAATCGAATAAAATGATCTATTTAAGTGCCAGCCCTTGGGAACCTAGATTGCGAGCGTAGCGAGTAATCGAGGATAAGAAAATCTTTGATTTTCGACCATAGATCGCTGCTATGCTCACCTGCTTTTTTCGCGCTCCTCTGGAATCACGACAACAGGACATGATGCCATGTTGATCAGATCTTGGGCTGTACTCTGGCGGATAAATCGATAAATCTTCTCAAATTTGTAATGTCCCATGACGATCATGTCATAATCCTTGGACATGTCAACGGTCTTCTTTGGGATCTCCTCTGCCTTGCATCTTATATCAAGCAGCTCATGGCTGGTTTCGACGCCTTGCATCCGTCCCATCTCCGCATATTTGTCTATTGCACCACGTCTTTTCTCGAGGGCTTCGTTCGTATCATCTGCGGTGACGATGGTGACCATATGAATTCTTGCACCCAGTTGCTTCGCTAGTTCAGTTGCCGTTTTGACAACGTCCTCATCATCCTTCAACGGATTAACTGGAACAAGTATCTTTTTGAACATCACAACAACTCCTTTGCCTTATCAGCTGCCTTTTCCATCTCAACCAATATCAATCCCAAACCCGCCTCTGGTGGTGTCATGACGATCAAAAGGGCTTTGGGACCGGCGCCAGTAGCGATCACCTTTCCTTTTGCGGACTCCACGATGATCCTATCTGGGATTCCCTTCTTCAGCTCCGCCGTTGCGGTCTCTGCCGCACCTAACATGGTGGCACTCATCGCAGCAAAGGTCTCAGCATGTATCCCAGGGGGAATGTCAGATGTCATGATCAGACCATCTCTTGAGACGACGGCAGAGGCTTCTATATCACCAGTCCTTTTTAGATCACTCACTATTTTTTGGAGCGTTTCTGCAACTGTTGGCATATCATTTGACCTCTGTTATCATGTCGATCAGCGTTTCAAATGCCTCAAACACACCTTTCTTTTCCGTCGCAACGGTTGGGACGATCGGCACCGATTTTGGGACTTTCATTCGCTCTCGTAGTTCATCCACGCTTAAAGCATCTGGCAGGTCTTGTTTGTTCGCTACGATCACATAAGGAAGCCCGTGTGCCCTCGCAGTCTCTAGCATCTGCTTCGCCCTGACGAAGTCCATCGGCTTTGATGAGTCTAACACAAGGAACACGCCCATCGCCTCGCCACCGAGCACTTTGAGAATGGGATCAAATCGTTCTTGTCCTGGCGTTCCAAATATGTCTGCTGCAAATCCTTTGTGGTCTATCCTACCATGATCCATCGCAACGGTAGTTCCAAGGCGGTCCACAGATACGGCTCTGCTCGAGATCGCGTGGATAAAAGTGGACTTGCCAGAGTGGTATGCCCCTGTCACAAGGATCTTGGGTATGTATACCCGTATACCAGTAGGTCGAAACACTTTGAACAACATCGATCGTTTCTTCACCTCAGCCCAGTCCACCTTTGAGACTCCAAAGTACTGTCCAAATATGACTCGTTCAGCAATTCCTCCGATCGTGACCACCGCATCGAACAGCTCTTCTTTTATCTGTTTCAGTGTTTCCTCAGCATAGGGCCAAGCGGTGAAGTTGCAAACAAAGACGTTATTGTACGTCATATGGAGTTTTTTCCATTTTTTGACATACTCCAACGTCTCCTCCTCTCCACACAGGTCCATGAGGGTCGATAGGGGCTCAAACACGACCAGACCGCTGCCAAGCTCTTCCATTGCCTTTGACAAAGTCTCATCCAATGCCCCGATGTTCTCCGGATCGGACACAACGTAGCGTTCATCAGAATCCGCTCCCACTAGTGCCGAATAAGCGTCAACGATGATAAATCGATCCTCGAACTTTCCAACATCCCAGCCAAATTCGTTGAAGTGCTCTCTAACCGTATAGGGGGCTGAGCTGATAGTGACATATATTCCTTTCCCTCCTTGCATCAGATGGTGGTACAAGGTCTGCATCCCAAATACATCACCCTCGACACCAGGTTGTACGTAATATACCAATGACCTGCCTGGTGGAACTTCTCCACCCATGAAGTCATCCAGTTTTGGAATGCCTGTTTTGAGCATTTTCAGTCACCCTTTATCACGATGTTCGCTCCTTCAATCTCATATTCGAGCCACTCTGTTAGTTTCGAGCCCAATCCTCTTGCCCTAATGAAAAATCGATCGTTCTCTTCTTTGATCTCAATCATACCGTCGACCAGTTGTTTGAGCGTTGCGATCGTCTGCTCATCGTGCATACCACTCTCGATCACATAGATACCGATGGCATCTGCTACTTTAATTCGGCCCGTGAAGACGTGTAAGAACCTGAAAATGGTCTGCAAGTTGGAGTACATCAGCATCGTCGATAATGAGTTGATGATCAGTCTTGTTTTTTGAATACGGGCTCTCATATAGAACTGCTCAAAAAACTGACTTATCTTGACGCCGATGCCTGTTAGATCCACAGGGCTCGATGCCCTCTTTATGTTTTGCGTGTCGGATACATCCATCCCGAGCGTTCTTGATACGCAGTCCACGATTCCGAACCGCTCTCTGTCCTTCTCTATGTCCAGCTCGCTCTGCTCAAACCACTTGAGCACACCTTCACCGTGCTCTCTTGTGGATACGAGAATAATTCCTTCACCGTTCATTAAGCCAGCATGCACGATGTTGTTGACAAATATCTCTTTCCCGCACATCGGCGGTCCAATTAGCATTATGTTCAGTCCGCCCTGGACTTTATCCAATTTTGGTATCCCGAGATGATATTCCACGTTAATCTCCTTCGGATTAAGTTGCCTATTTATTACTATAAAATACTTATCCTTCTTAATTTTTTGAAAGTGAGTGAGGAGAGTAAGCCCCCTTTTGTTTCAGCGGCATTCGTCTGAGCGTCATACTCGGGCATCGGCTGGACTCCTTATCTGCCCATCTTTGACTTGCACCTACGAGGTTTCGCCGTTCCATCCATGCATGCACGACCTCATCGTCAAAAATCGCAAAAGCGATTTTCTCCTCCTCGATTCTTCGCTCAGAATCTCGGTTCCGAATCATCGCATTGGTGCAGCGTGGTATCGTTTCTGTGCCAGAGCCAAGACTCTCGCCTTGTGCGCTTACATGCACTCGTATGTCCAGACGGTGGGGGGACTTTCCTCGCAACCTTTTTGCAAGCAAAAAGGCGTTTCTGTTGCACAGAAACAGCCTCTTTCTACGCAAGTAGAAAGCTGCTTGACCAAAAAGTTGTGGCAGCCGCCCTTCCTCTCTCAATCATATATTCACGCAAAAAGCATATACCTTTTGCTCCCAAATAACAAAATGTGTTGACTCTAGAAGAAGGCGTAAGGGCAGTAAAGCTTGCTAGGAACGCAGTCGAGAAATACGTTAGAGACGGTGAGGTACTCTGCCCAGAGAAGCTGCCGAAAAAATTTAGTGAGAAGAGGGGCGTATTCGTTACCTTAAAGAAGAACGGCCTAAGAGGATGTATAGGGCATCCATATCCGACTGTGCCATTAGGCGAAGCGATCATCGACTCTGCGATAAGTTCCGCTGCGAAAGATCCAAGATTTATGCCTCTTAGCGCAGAGGAGCTGGACAAAATAACGATTGAAGTGACGGTGCTAACCCCTCCAAGACCGATTCGTGCTAAGCCAACGATGTTACCGAAAAAAATAGAGATCGGGAAACATGGGTTGATCATCACCAGGGGACGAAATCAAGGGCTTCTGTTACCACAGGTTGCCGTTGAACATGGTATGGACGAGGAGGAGTTTCTCTCTCAGACATGCATGAAAGCAGGATTGTATCCAGACGCGTGGTTGGAAGAGGGTACGCAAATATATGTTTTCGAGGGGCAAATATTCGTTGAGAAAACGCCAAGAGGAGACGTAGAGGAAAGGAGAATCACCTAGATATCATCGTTCTAAGGCGATCGGCTGCCCTAGCTGCGCTATCTGATACGTCTCCAAGCACGTCCAAGATCCTTGCCAGATGGAAAACACCCACAGCCCCTATTTCATCCTCGGCGAGGAAGATTTTTCTGGTCAGCCCCATTCCAATCATGTCAATTTCATGCTCCAATTTCTCCACAAGTGGTATCAGTTCTAGCGTCTCTCCGATCTCCTTTTTTCTAAAAGATGTTGCCACCAACTGCGAAATTTTTTCCGTCGCTTTGAGATATGCATCCATCGTTTTCGTCGTCATCTTTGTCATTTCCAGTAGCCCGCTCTTGATTTCCTTTGGCAGAACGTATGATCTGAGCGTCATCAGCTTGGCAACGTCCTCAGCACAGTCTGAGATCGAGTCCTGTGGCTTCAGGAATTCCAGCACATCTTGTCGGTTAACTGGCAGCAGCACTGAATACGGCAGTCTTTTTCTGATCGTCTGTTTGATCAAATCGGCTTCATGCTCTAGGGTAGAGATCTCATCACTGAGCTTCTGTACTCTAGACGCATCGCCATCGCAATATGCTTGAACCATCTCTTCCAGTTTATATGCTGCCTCGCATACCTTCTCCGCATGCTTATATAATGGTTTGAAGGGTGATTCTGCAAATATGCCTGCAATCGAACGCATATATCTCATATTGCCCCCCCACTCATCCATATAAATCTAATTGGAACGATTAATCATTATGATACTTAAATCAACCGTTGTTAAATGGAAGGTTTATTTCAGCATAGGATTTTAACCTTATGACGAGGAGAACTAGTCTTAATGATAACTGTGCTTGGTTTCAGTCTGTTGGCATTTGCAGGCCTCTTAGCAGGATTCTACATGGCTTGGAACATAGGCGCCAACGACACCGCCAATGAGATGGCGACCTCTGTAGCAAGTGGTGCTCTCACACTCAGACAAGCGGTGGCAATATCAGCTACCTTTAACGCACTTGGAGCGGTGTTTATGGGGGCAAGGGTTGTTAGTACCATTGGAAAAGGAATCGTACCACAAGTCGAGCCCATCGGGGCGTTATGCGCTGTGATAGCAGCCAGTGTTTTTGTCACGCTTGCTACCTGGAAAAATATGCCCGTCTCTACCTCTCATTCGATAGTGGGTGCAATGCTTGGGTATGGCCTCGTAGGCGTTGGAATCGCTGGAATAAACTGGTTTGTGATGGCGAATGTGATCCTCGCTTGGGTGCTCTCCCCCCTTGCTGGAATAGCGATGGGTTTTTTCGTTTTTAAGTTCATCAGAGGTCTTGTGCTAGAAAGAATAGAAGATGTGAGCAAAGCTGAGAGAGGATATACCCCCCTGCAAATCATGAGCGCTAGTTACGAGGCTTTTGCCACTGGATCAAATGATGTCGCCAATGCGATAGCCCCTGTTGCAGTGATAATGGCAGGAGGGTTTGCCTCTGAGCTGAAGGTTCCAATCTGGCTTTTAGCGTTTGGGGGCATTGGAATAGCTGTTGGGACGCTCATGTGGGGATACAAGGTCATGGAGACCATCGGAAAGAGAATCACCGGTGATATCACTCCTACAAGGGGATTTGCAGCAGAATACTCAGCTGCGACGGTGGTTTTGGTGTGCTCATATCTTGGAATGCCTGTCAGCACAACTCATGCATCTGTGGGCACAGTTACAGGCGTTGGATTTGCAGGAGGACTAAGCGCTGTGAACCTTCGCATAGTAGGCAGAATAATCGCATATTGGCTTCTAACAGTTCCGATTGCAGCGCTATTTGCTATGGCTTTGTTCAAGCTATATATGGTGATGATATGAAGGAGACGATGGCGATGATTACCATATGCTGGATCAGTTGGATATCTATAGCAGCGCTGGCGACATCTCTGATGCTTCCCTCTAAAAGATTTAGCCAATGGTCTAATAGGAGGATCATGGGAACAAGCTCTGTGATAGCGACCTTGGTTGTGTTGATCATTTTGTTCATCTTATGGGGATGATCGAATGTTCGATTTGGTCATCAAAAATGCGAGATTGGCGTTGGCAAAGGACATCATAGAGGCAGAGCTTGCAATAAAGGATGGCAAGATCGTAAGAATTGCGAAAGATATTGCATCAGAAGACATCATCGACGCGCACAACTTGCTTGTGCTTCCAGGCATGGTGGATGTTCATGTACATTTCCGGGATTCAAAGGAAAGACATAAAGAGGACTGGTATACCGGCTCCTCTGCAGCAGTAGCAGGTGGCGTGACCAGCGTGGTAGATCATCCGAACACGATCCCACCTACTACTTCTGTAAAATCGTTCAAAGCCAAACTGAGAGAGGCAGAGAGAAAATCGATAGTCGATTTCGGCATCAATGCCGGTGTAGTCGAGGGCGCAGAACTCGAAAAATTGTGGAAAAGAGGCGTAACCGCTTTCGGCGAGATATTCATGGCTGAGTCAAGAGGAGAAATGGGCGTTGATGATATGGCGCTATTCAAGGCGTTTCAAACTATCGCCCAGTTGAGCGGCATCGCATGCATTCACGCAGAAGACGAGCAAATTATCCTAGAACGTACTAAGAAGTTGAAGGATAAGACCGATCCCAGCGCTTATTCATCATCCAGGCCAAACAGTTGCGAAGTTGCTGCTATGACAAAAGCGATAGGATTAGCTCATGATGTCGGTGCAAAACTTCACATCTGCCATCTTAGCACGAAAGAGAGCTTGAACCTAATCGGGGCAGAGATCACATCTGAAGTCACACCTCATCACCTATTCTTATCGCAAAAGGACTGGGAACGATTAGGCACCTTTGGCAAGATGAATCCCCCGCTGAGAAGCGAATTAGATAGAAAGAGCCTTTGGGCTGGGCTACATAAAATCGACATGATCGCATCTGATCATGCCCCTCACACTATAGAAGAAAAAAAGCAAGATATCTGGAGCGCCCCTCCCGGTGTACCGGGCGTCGAGACATCATTACCGTTGATGTTGTCTGCTGTAAAGAAAGGGCGCATATTGCTTCAACGTGTGATCGAGTTCATGGCGACCAATCCAGCAAAAATTTTCTGCTTGAGAGGAAAAGGCGAGATCAAAGTTGGAAACGATGCCGATTTCGTGTTCGTCGATCTAAATGACATGAAGCCCATCAAGGACAGGAACCTGCACAGCAAGGCTGGTTGGACTCCTTTTGAGGGAATGGATGCCATATTTCCCAAAATGACGTTTGTGCGTGGAGAGATCGTGTACGATGGCGAAATAGTTGGCGAGAAAGGTCAGGGACGCTTCATTCCCGGCAGAGGAGCCGACAAACCTATATATGGATAATGACAAATAATATATTGTCCTCTACGAGACTGGTGTGAGGTTCCGTTGGAAGTATGATCGCTGGTGCAAAAGAGGGCAACTCCGCGTTGTATAGGTCCTTGCGGGAGTTATTGCTTCGTGCTATCGATGACCGTAAGACAACCCCAATGCGGGACAGCTCCCCTGGCACGAGGGTAACTGAGAGGGACTGCGGAATCTTCCAGAGGATGATCTCTCGGAGTTAGTGCGTCAGGGGACATCCTTTTATGTTTGCCCTATGGTGATTGAGATGGAAGATCTTGAGCGACTGCAGAAAATCGAGCAGATAATCAGTGAAATCCAGGATTTAGCTTTAGAGGGGGCTATCATCATCGTCGAGGGGGAGAAGGATCGAGATGCCTTGGGCGAATTGGGCATTTCAGGTCAAATTTTGCTTGCGTCTTATCCACCGTTGTTGAATTTTGCTGAGGACATTTCACGAAGAACTGATCTGGCGATAATTCTAACCGATTGGGACTCGCAAGGGAAAAAATTGGCAAAAAAGCTCTCTGGATATCTACAAGCATCTGGCATGAAGCCCAACAATTTGATAAGAAATAAGATCAAGAAACTCGTACAAAAGGAGATCAAGGACGTGGAAGGTCTGAGTGGTTACGTTCATAGTCTCAGACGTGAAGTATATACTCGACATTAACCACAACTTTATTAAACCCTAACACATAATTGTTAGTGTAATATGAGAACATCATCACTCTCATAGGTAAAAATAGCTAAAGAGGTAATCTTACCGTCATTCATGGTTAACTCACTAGTACTCTGAAGAGTTGTAGAGCGCAAAGGTCACTTAGTGGTGAAACCTTCCCTCGATTAGCTATTTTTCCTTAGGGGGGATTTCAATGCAAAATTATGATACCACGAAATACATAATCCATGCTTGTATCAACGCCGAAGGCGTTGTGGAGAAACCCGACGTAGTGGGAGCGATCTTTGGGCAAACAGAGGGATTGCTCGGTGACGATCTAGACCTAAGAGATCTTCAGAAGACAGGAAGGATAGGTAGAATAGAGGTCAACATCGATTCTAAGGCAGGCAAATCAAGTGGAACCATCTTGATTCCATCCTCTCTGGATAAAGTCGAAACGTCGATATTAGCGGCAGCCATAGAAACTATAGATAGGGTGGGACCTTGCGTCGCTGATATCAGCGTGGAAAAAGTCGAAGACGTTAGGGCGACGAAAAGAAAACAGATCATAGACCAGGCAAAACTCATTCTTTCTGATAAGTTCGATCATGGTATCCCAGAGGGGCAAGAGATAACAGAATCTGTGAGGCAGGCAGTGCGCGTAGAAAAGATCACCCTTTTTGGTGACGAGAGCTTGCCAGCAGGTCCTAATGTACTTGATTCGGATGCGATACTCATCGTAGAAGGAAGAGCAGATGTCATGAATTTGCTACGCTACGGAATCAAGAATGCGATTGCTGTGGAAGGAACCAATGTTCCTTTGACCATAGGAGAGTTGAGCAAAAAGAAAACCGTCACGGTCTTCTTGGACGGCGATAGGGGCGGAGACCTTATATTGAAGGAACTACTCCAGACCGCAGAGATCGATTATGTTGCAAGAGCTCCAGAGGGTAAAGGCGTAGAGGAGTTAACTCACAAGGAGATCGTCAAAGCATTAAGGAACAAGGTACCAGTAGAACAAACTATAGAGATGAGAGCTCATCGGAGAATGAAGAGCGCGAAAAGGAGGATCTTGAGATGGAGTCCACCTAGCAAGCAAAACGAACTCAAGGCATATGCAGAGGAGCTCAACGGCACTTTGAGTGCGAAATTGCTCAACTCTGATAAGAAGGTCATAAGAGAAGTTGCCGTCAGAGATCTTGCAAATGTGCTTAAAGAGAGCGATAATGTAGAGGGGGTGATCTTTGACGGAGTGATTACGCAAAGAATACTCGACATCGCTGCAGAAAAGGATCTTGACTATTTAGTTGGCGTCAAGCTAGGTAACATCGTCAAGAGACCTCTATCTGTGAAAGTTTTGACCACTAGCGATCTATGATCTTCCTCATTATGAGCGCACTCTCCCCATCGGAATAGTACTTTGGAGCGACACCAACCATCTCGAAGCCCAGCTTTTGGTACAATTTCTGCGCGATTAGATTACTTTTTCGCACCTCTAGCCGCACACTTGTAACTCCGTTTCTTCTGAACGCATCCAAGAGCTCTTTTACCAATAACGTGGCAACGCCACTCCTCCTATGTTTTTTGCTGACTGCAATCGAGAATATCCTTCCTTCGCTTTCAGAAATCAGCATTCCTACTACGAAGCCCATCACAATCCCATCTTTTTCCGCTACCAAAAATCCATCTGAACTCGTCTCATACAGCTTCATATACAAAAATGGGTCATGCTCCCTAAACGATTCTTCTTCTATGGAGAGTATTTGCTGAAAGTCCCTTGGCATAAATTTTCTGATCAGAAGCATAGCCTCTCACATTTTTTACATGGGCGTTTCTCCTTATAGTCAACATCAAGTATGCTCAGCGAAAAGGACATCACGCACCTCTTGTTTGGACAGTGCTCCAGCCCAAATGTGTGTCCAATCTCATGCACAGCCTCTTTTTTAGCTCTTTCCAAAAGCTCATGACCATGGAGTCTATAAATCGAAATCATACATCCTTTTCCACTCAACTCCGCTTGTCCAAACACGAAGTTTAGCTTAGGCATATACACATCTACATCTGTTACTGCAATATTCTTGTCGCCCTCTCCTTTAGAAGCAATGGATACGAACTCGCTAGCGAGATATTGCCCTCTTTTTCCAACATAGGCATGTTCTGGAATCTCTTGCGCATTCGCAATTTCAGCTGTGACCCCAAATGTTTCTTCCAATGCACCACAAATGGTTTTAAGTACTTCTCCATCGATCTTCCCTACTGGAACCACGTCAACGTGCATGGTAGTAATTATGTTTAGAGGTCATAAAGATTTAGCAGAGTACATCCTCCGTTCATACAAGGGAAAAATCATAGAGGTTGGCATAGGAAAACATCCAGAGGTAGCACTCCTGCTAAAAGACCACTTGGAGATAATCGTGACCGATACCTCTGATCTTTGCATGGAAGGCATCCGTTTCATCAGAGACGACATATTCGATCCAAACATTCACATATATGAAGGCGCGAGCTTGATTTACTCGATTCGCCCTCCTGTGGAAATTCAGCATGCGATAGCGTCCGTCGCAAAGCAAGTAGGCGCAGATGTAATCATCAGGCCACTTGGATCAGAGAAGGCAGATCTCAATAAGTATTTTTCTGAGTCAAAGTTGATAAACTACGGAGATGCGGTGTTCTATTTGTATAAACAGGGAGATTAGTATCTCCTTCTTTGTGATCTCTCTACATGTTTATCAGACATGTTGAGTGTCTCGTTAACTTCGCCTATCTCTTCATCTGATATCAGCATTTTACCATATTTTCCGATGTTCAGTCGCATCGAGTTTCTGACAAGTGAGATATACCCATTTTCAATGGATATGACATTGCCAACACCAACTTTTCCGATCTGGTCATCCCAAAGTGACATCAGTATGCAGCCGGTTTCATCTCCAACCTTTACCTCAGAGACCTTTTTGTCACCAAATCTTGTGCTTATGTCTCTAAGCTCTCCTATCTCAAGCACTTTAACAAGTGTGTTCACATTCTTTGAATTTACGCCCATGTCCTTGACTTTCAAATCTATGGCTTTGTACTCCATAATATCACATTGCTTAATTACTTCTCCTTTTAAAAAAGAAGTACGCTATTTATGTTCACCCTGTATTTTATACTGTTGGTTGCTTTAATAGTAAACTATATTAAGTATATTGTTTATAGTATACTTGATGGAAACTGTAAGTACCAAGGTTGACGACCAAACAAGGTATCAACTCGAGAAACTCCTAAAGAGTGGGGAATTTAAAAGCAAAAGTGAGCTAGTGCGGCGCGCTTTAAGAGATTTTATATCGCGAAAACAACTAAGATGGGAGAGTAGGGCAGAGATGCGCACATTCTTTAAAAAACGGTCGTTGGCCCCAAGTGGAGAGATAATAGAGAAAATACGAGGAGAAGAGGAAGACCTATGAAAGTCTACTTTGAACCGAGTGCTCTCCTCCAGTGCTACTTGCCAGACCAGGGTAGCGAAAACGTCGAGTGGGTGCTAAGCAGGCTAAATGAAGGAGAAGGTAAAACTTCTAGGTGGACCCTTCTCGAGATTACCAGGGGATTCTTGAAAAGAAAAAATTTGGGGGAGATCACCTCAGAGGAGGCAGAGGATTCGATAAATTTTTTTCTTGCTGACATAGCGACTCTTGAGCAAGAAAAAAGGGTGGAGGTAATAGACATATCAAAGGGTGTGATAGAGGAGGCTTTGTCGATCATGCGTATGTATAACATATATGCTGCTGATGCGATCCATTGCGCCACTGCGAATAGGATAGGTGTTGACATCATCCTCGTCGATGATAGACATTATAAAAAACTTCAGAGTGCAAGCACGATTCAGATGCTTAACGTGTCCATGAAACCAAAGGAGTTCAAGAACGCATTTAAGGGAGTAACATAATACTTAAGACGATTCAACCTGTTGAAGGTATCATCATGATCGGCATCATTCTATGTGGCGGACAAGGTAAGCGCCTGCGCCCAATGACATCCAATATCCCCAAATCCCTCATCGAGCTCAGGGAAGGATACACGATTTTGAATAAGCAAATGCTTGATTTTGCCTCTGCAGGCATAGATGAGGTTATCTTGCTGACCGGTTATCTAGGTGAAAAAATCGAGGAGCGTTACAGCGACGAATACAAAGGTATGAAAATCAAATACCTGGTCGAGGATGAACCGCTGGGAACGCTAAACGCCATACGCAGGGGTCTGGAGACCATTGGCGATGAAGATGCAGTCGTGAGAAATGGCGACATCGTTGCAGACCTCAACTTAAAAAAGATGATCTCCGAGTTTAATGCTTCTAAATTCCTGGCAACAATGTTCGTCACCAGACTAAAAAGCCCGTACGGCATCGTAGTGTTAGACGAAAAACGCATTAAATCCTTTAGAGAGAAACCCATCCTGGATCACTATATCAACGGCGGGATATATTGTTTTGACGAAGCTTGCTTAGCGTTCTTCGAACATTTTGAGACAGGTGCCATAGAGGATACGGTCTTTCCAGCACTCGCCAAAGAGGGCAAATTGGGGTATTATACAGAAGACGCCCTGTGGGCATCGATCGACACGAGCAAAGATTTAGATGAAATCAGGAGGGAGTATGTGAATCGCACGGATAAACCATGGGGGTATGAAAAGGTTTTAGCTCTCACGAATGAAGAAATGAAAAAGGTGCTGTTTATCAAGGGAGGTTATCAAACCTCATATCACTACCACGAGAAAAGAGATGAAACCATGCATATAGCGAGCGGCGTTGGGTACATAGAATTTGAGGACCATAAAAAGACGTTTAAAAAGAACGATGTGATCAGGATAAAGCCGAACACACCGCATACCATTGTTGCAGAAGAGAATACGATTATCCATGAGGTTTCGATGCCATATCCAGAGGACGTTATCAGGATAAGGGATTTCTATAAGGCACGGTGACTTGGGTGAAAATATGAAACGAATATCTGTCATCGGAATGGGCTTTGTCGGTCTTGTCAGCGCTGCATGTTTCGCAAAGAAATTTGAGGTCATAGCCTCCACTCATGACTCAAAGAAGGCCGAGCTGATAAACGAGGGTAAAGCTCCCTTTTACGAGAAGGGTCTAGATGGCATCCTGGGGGATGTCATAAGAAGTGAAAATTTAAGGGTAATATCAGAAAGAAAAGAGGCTGTTCTTAACTCTGATATCACGTTCATCACTGTGGGAACGCCAAGTAAACCAGACGGGGGCATAGATCTTAGATTCATAAAATCTTCCGCCAAAGAAATAGGAGAAGCTCTAAAAGGCAAGGATCATCATCTCGTTGTCGTAAAAAGCACCGTCGTTCCTGGAACGACAGAAAAAATCGTCAAGCCAATCCTGGAAGAACATTCTGGTAAAGAAGTTGGACCTGGCTTTGGGCTATGCATGAATCCAGAGTTTTTGCGAGAAGGCAACGCAGTCTATGATACCTTGCACCCTGATCGAATCGTCATAGGCGAGAGCGATAAATCCTCAGGAGATGCTCTGGTGGAGTTCTATCGAGAGTTCTACGACAAAAAGTGTCCTCCAATCCTAAGGATGAGTCTTGTCTCAGCAGAGATGGTCAAATACGCCTCTAATGCATTTCTTTCTACGAAGATCTCCTTCGCAAATGAAATCGGCAACATTTGCAAAGAGCTCGGCATCGATACCTATGAAGTTATGGGGGCCGTCAGCATGGATCACAGAATCTCACCGCACTTCCTTCGCTCAGGCGTAGGCTTTGGGGGCTCATGTCTTCCAAAGGACGTGAAGGCGCTCATTCATAAGGCAAAGGAAATTGGCTACGAGCCAAAATTATTAAAATCCGTGATGGATGTTAATGAGGAACAGCCGAAAAGGATGG
>JASEEV010000069.1 GCA_030019435.1 Methanocellales archaeon
GAGATCGAGGGAAACCATGTCGATCGAGGGATATGCGGAGTACAAGAGCAGGGAGTATTGTAGGGATGTGAAGTGCCCGGTCCAGCTGGAGCTGGACGCCCATCAACCGGGTTCAAAAGAGTACGAGAAGATAAGGCAGGCCTGTAGGATGGACTGCAGGCACACGACTTGGGAATTTCACCACTGGCTGATCGACAAAGGGTATTTAATCGTCAGGCCCGAGAAATGAGGGGTGTTGGTATGGACTGGGGGATGAAAAACAGGCTTTCGCAGCTGATTCAGCCGGATGGCAGGTGTCTTTTCCTGCCCATTGATCACGGGTACTTCCAAGGCCCCACGACCAAACTTGAGGAACCGGGCAAGACCATCGAGCCCATCCTACCTTATGCGGATGCGATCATGCTTACGAGGGGAATCCTACGCTCGTGCGTGGACCCAGCTAAAACGAAACCGGTTATCCTTAGGGTCTCTGGAGGCACGAGCATGGCAAGGAAAGAGGAACTCGACCACGAGGGGATCACCACCTCGGTCAGGGAGGCGATACGGCTAAACGCCAGCGCGGTGTCCATGTCGATTTTCGTGGGGAGCGAGCGCGAACACCAGACTCTGTTGAACCTTTCGAATCTCGTCAACGAGTGCGAGGAGTACGGTATCCCGGCAATGGCGGTCACGGCCGTCGGAGCGGAGTTAGAGAAACGCGATGCCCGATACCTCGCTTTGGCTTGCAGGATTGCCGCGGAACTGGGCGCACGGGTGGTAAAAACGTACTATTGCAAAGAAGGTTTTGAAAAGGTCGT
>JASEEV010000070.1 GCA_030019435.1 Methanocellales archaeon
CAGCAGCCTCCAGCAAAACAGCATCCTGATAAAGTGAATAATCCATACACATGTTGGGAGTGTCATAATGATACCAGCAAGCCATATGCCAATGTGAGCAATGCATTGAACGTCACCGAGCACTTCAAATCAGGATATGATATTCGTGCGGTCACTGGTGCAGCGAACAACACCTCCTCGTGCCTATCATGTCACAACAAGACGGAAATGATGATGGCTTACACAGAGCCAGATACACATAACACCACACTATCCTTGGTCTCCCACTATGGAAAGAAAAGATCTGAGCTAAGAACATATCCAGGGGGAAGCACCAATTGCTCATATTGCCACCAGAACGAATCGGTCTTCCCATTCGTCGATGATGAGCTCAGAGAACTCAAGAACCATACCTCTAGGGCTACCAATCCAAGCTGTGTCAATTCGACCTGCCATGATGAGGGCTGGATACACAATGCCACGCTGGACAAGCCGACCGTTGACCATAACCTCTGTCAGGCCTGTCATGCCGACAGATACAGACACAATGGAACCCTGGAATGTTATGAATGTCATGGAAATGCCACAAACAAGATCCATCCAATTTTATATCTGCGATATGACAACACGACCTCGACATCCAATGCAAGTGCGGTGAACTGCACAACGTGCCATCAGAGCACCAGCGTGGACGGCTCGCTGTCGCTAGCACCGCCCAAGATCAGTGCCCCAATGCATCACAGCGAAGATGAGTTGAACGGCTCAAAGTGGAACACGAGCTATTGGA
>JASEEV010000071.1 GCA_030019435.1 Methanocellales archaeon
AGTTCTCATTGTTCTTTGGCTCTAATAAACTTGTCTGTCTCACATTTTAGTTGACAGTAAAATTCGACCTGTTCATTAATCCTATGTCGTCTAACATTCCCAGTGTATGCGAAGTGCGAAGGCATTTGGGTAAGTGAAGCGTACAAACACGAGATGCAGTCATTAAACTAAACTTTCCTGATTTCAATTTGATATCCACATTTTGACACTTTAGTTTTTGCACGTTTTTCCATAGTTTCTGTCCGTACGAAATAGATTTTCTTGCCTGGCATCTTATCAAGATTTTTTAGAGTTGAAGCCATCCTTGTATCAATAGTTCCTACGGGATTTTCTGAAGTGGTGATTTCGGCAGAGACTACAATTTTTCCAGCAATTTTGCCACGAAGATCGGGTTCTTCTGCTAAGCCTGTTTGTCTGGGATTCCAATACCAGTCTATGTTATCTCCATAAAAGTCGTTCGAATTAATCGATTGTGCTGCTTGAAGGATCATGGCTTCATGCTGAATTTGATTTAAATCTTCATAAATATCCTTTCGCAAAACCTCTAAAATATCAATTCCCACCGTAAGATCTAATGTTTCATCCTCAATAGCTTTTTTAATATTCAAAATAAGCATCTTTACTTTTTTGAATACTTCTTCTTCCATCAACGTTAAATCATCGATTTTTTCCATTTTTCATCCTTTATGTGATATCCTCTCAGCCCTAAAGGGCTGAGCTTCCATGAAAGATTGACAACGAAGTTTGC
>JASEEV010000072.1:0-213 GCA_030019435.1 Methanocellales archaeon
CATATTTTTAACATCGTTAATCATTTCTTAGAAAAACATAGAGGGCTAAGGTTGCTGCAAAGATTAAGGTAAAGATCACTCGCAGGCTTTGTTTTCTAAATTTTTCAAATTTTTCAGCAAACCAACCCATATTTTTTATTACCTCTTTAAACGATAATTATCTTTTAGTTTTTTATATTTTGCGCCCGTAGTGAGCATTTCATAATAACGTTT
>JASEEV010000072.1:223-738 GCA_030019435.1 Methanocellales archaeon
CGCGGATAAAAGAAGCCCAACCCTCTATATATTTCAATTTTATCTCTAAACCGCTGAAATCTTCAATAATCATATTTCTATCTTTCAACCTTTGTTTACGGCTTAGAGGGCTGGGTTTGGGGAAATCTTTGATTTCCCTTTTATCCGCTGTTAGGCGAAGTGGCGATTTAATTTCTCCTCTAAAAAAATTACACATCAATTTCCTATATTACCAAAAGAAAAATAAAGACTTACCTCACCCTTAAACCCGCCAAGAATAGACTTATGAGGACCTAAATTTGTCCAGAGAACATAAACTGAACTATCATCATTAATAACTAAAGAAGCAACCTTCATTGGCAACGTTGATTCATTATTCACTCGGGCATTCTTAAACCAGCTTTTCCCTCCATCTAATGAACAGGAAAAATAAATTTCTCCTTTTTCGCTTCGCCAGTCCTTCCAGATTATACCTATTATTTCGCCATCTGCACTTACTGCTAAATCAAAAGGCAATGCTTCCTTTGTCTCCTGAG
>JASEEV010000073.1 GCA_030019435.1 Methanocellales archaeon
ATAATAAACATATCAAATCATTCCGAGACAAATTCTGGGAAATCGTTACAGAAATACTTTCTACCTGTTCAGATGGCCAATCCCAGATCGAAGTTCAATCAAAGGTCGATGAAGTACTTAGTAAGTCGCTCTCTGATTTAATATCGTCTCTTTCAATTCCGTGGAAATCAAAAGTCAAGTCTGCCGTCTTAACTGCCGTAATAGGCTCACCAGTTTCCTTTCTAGCACTTAACCCTGTTATAGGTGCAACCGCAACAGCGACTTCCAATGTAGGTATTGAATTGTTCAAGCAATTACTATCAGATCGTCGTATGAAAAGTGATTATGGCTGGTTATTCTTTCTTCATGAGGAGGTCTCCGGCTATTCATAAATCATGAGAATTTGGCAACTTCGCCTAACAGCGGATAAAAGGGAAATCAAAGATTTCCCAAAATTGCCTTCGGCAACTTCTTTTATCCGCAAACCGTTAAGTGAAATCGGGGGCAAAGGGTACATGAAACAGCATAGGATGGGTGAAAGATGGAAGAATTAAATAATGAACGAATCCACTACAGTAAAAAAATACGATTACAATTGAGAAATTTGTTATTTGTGCTTATAGGTGCAATCATCTTTTCGTTTTTAATGGGCGTTCTGGCAAACATCTTAGTAAATCATTATATGTTAAGTATAGCATTCACTTCTGAGTCGATA
>JASEEV010000074.1 GCA_030019435.1 Methanocellales archaeon
ACACATATGATCATGAGTGCCATCAGAATGGGGTTAGAGATATAAAAATATTGTGCAGCACGTGATCCGGGTCCCCAATATATTTCAGCCCACTCTCTAAACCTTTCTCCCTCTTCAAAAAAATGAAAGAAATAAGCAACGGGCAAAAGCCATATCACTCTTTTTAAAGACAGTTTCATTTCTCCCTCCTGTTTTATTCTTGTTGCATTGCGTATAACGTCTCCAGCATATACGATGTTGCGACCGAAGGGAGCAATGTCCCGTAGGGCAAGGGCATAAGCCCGCAGCGTATATGCTGTGTTATATGAAGTGGCGGTATCATTCTTTTCCCTCCCACTTTTGATATGCGGTCCATTTTTTGTATTTTTTGCATATTCCACATATTTGACATTTCAGACAATCTGGATTCAAATCTGTGCAAAATCCATCCTCAAAAAGATAAAATGCACCGTTATCAACATAAAAAGGAATTTTCTCTGATTGAAAAACAATCTCTTCTACCCACGGTCTCATCTTACTTGCTTGGATAATATAGGGACGTCCATTTTCATAAAGCACTTGACCCAAAACTCCACTTCTACAAAACACTTTGCCCACATGACCATCAACAATCATCAAAGTATCAGTTAGTTCTGATATTTTCGATTTCCAAATCTCACT
>JASEEV010000075.1 GCA_030019435.1 Methanocellales archaeon
AGAAATTTTACAGAAAAATACAGAATTATAGAAATTTCTATAGAAAACTATGTTTCTGTCTTTTCTGTGAGATTTCTGTGATTTTCTATGTATTTCTATGATGTTACCGTCTTGATGGGAGTCTAGCTTTGAGCCGACCCCAGAGGGTCGAGGCGGAACGGCCGTTCACCCTCGCATATCTGTGATTTAATTTTCTCACCACCTCATTCCAATTTTAAACCCCAGAGGGTTGAGTGTCTCCGTGCGGATACCTTCGCCCCTCTTGGGTGCAGATTGAGATGGAACCATGGTTCCTACTGAGAGGAGGGGGATTTGAACCCTCCCCGCTGTTGTGGGGGTCGAGGCTCATCAATGATATCGTAATGATATGTTTTTTTTATTAGAGGAACTTTTGAGGAGGATCTTTTGTTGTAAAATACCATCTTTCATCATTCAAAGGGTAAATTCCAACAAATTCAATCAGAATATCGATTTTTTTGAGTTCTATGGTGAGTTGATGTTTGAATTGTGCTTTAGCGAAATCAAGTCGGCGATCTGAAAATAGAGGGAGGGGTAGCCCTGAGGTGTCTGATAATAAGACATCTTGTGTTGCCAAACGACGTTGCTGGCTCTGAAAAGACTTTAAAATTCATCGCAGACG
>JASEEV010000076.1 GCA_030019435.1 Methanocellales archaeon
GTCTCATCCTCGCTATCAAATAGGAAGATATCTCCTTGAGCGATACCAAGTAGCTCCGCTGATTTCATTAATACGTCGCGGCCAAGGCATGTTTTCATTATCTTATGATTTAGCGTCATGCCGATCTTTCTATATGTTTTATATTTTTCGACAAGGGGCATGATAATTTCCTCCTCATAAAATTTCGCCTAACGTTCTCGAGTTATACGAAGTCACCTGAAGGGTGATCTTAAATTGATACACCTGGTCGAATTTCTTTTTCATTATAATCCTCCCTTGTGTCGATTGTGAATACATCTATCTTATAAACATTTTTCGAATTTGGTAAACGCATGTCGCCCAACGTTTTCGGTGTATGTGAAGCCCTGAGTGGAGCGAAGAGTTTGGGTGAGCGATAGCGAACCGCATACACCGTGTTATCTGATGTTTGGCGACCATACCTCAATCTTCTCCAGTATATCCACACATCCCAACGCGTGGGGAGTTGACCACAGGCAGAAGCATATCCTCACCGCACTCATGTTTGCCAGCACACTCATCACAAAGCCATCCTTCGCCAGACCAGACACATTGAGTACATACCCGCGTAGCTGTTTTTCCGCAGGACTCACAGATTATCAAAGAGATCGGAAG
>JASEEV010000077.1 GCA_030019435.1 Methanocellales archaeon
ACACTGCTCAATATGATTGGCTGTTTGGATACGCCCACGAGCGGTGCAGTCTTCATCGATGGTATAGATACCGCTTCGTTAAACGAAAACGAACTCGCAGAGATACGAAGGGAGAAGATTGGCTTTATATTCCAGCAATTTAACCTCGTTCATACGCTCAATGCGTTAGAGAATGTTGCGCTGCCCATGTTCTTCGCAGGTGTGAAGCGGGAAATGAGGATGAAGAGAGCAGAGGACCTGCTGATAAATGTAGGGCTCGGAGACCGTATGTACCATAAACCTTCGGAACTGAGTGGAGGGGAGCAGCAGCGGGTGGCCATTGCACGAGCACTTTCGAATGATCCTGAAATTATCATTGGCGATGAGCCAACGGGAAACGTGGATACTGGAACGGGAAACGCAATAATGGACATTTTAGAGGGTTTAAATAAAGAGGGAAGGACGGTAATTGTTGTGACACACAATATCGAGATCGCAACCCGAGCAGGAAGAAAAAAGAGAATGCGAGACGGAAGGGTGCTTGATTGAGCAATGAGAGATAAATTTCTCCTGGCATACCGGAGCATAAGGGAGAGAAGAACTCGTTCGATACTCACCGCAATGCCGAGCACGGTGAGTATCGAAC
>JASEEV010000007.1 GCA_030019435.1 Methanocellales archaeon
ACAAATTGCAATGGGATAGACGCATTGGCAATAAAGCACATCAAATCTCATCTGGTTACGAGTGAAGCGAACCGCATACACCGTGTTAGGCGAGAGTGCGAACGAAGGGTTCAATTTACCGGTTTAAGTAAAAACTGTGTAAAGCACCCAGATTGCGATCACTGCCCAAATTAATGTTACCAACCAAACTTTGGGAGACATGCCTACCTCTACTACCTCTTCACTCATTTTAAGCAGAGTTTTTGAATACGGAATTAAGGTCAGTCCCATTATAATTGCTGTAAACAACATCACAGCAGCTACTTGTACTATGCTCAAGCTGGCAAGAACGTAGTATCCGACGATCACCGCTAATATCAGATAAACTATCATTGTCAATGTGCTTTCTTTAAACATCGCTTCAGGCAATTTCATCCAGGGTTTAGGGTTAACAACATAAACCAGTAGCTTTACTAGGACCAAGATTGCAAAGATGGTTGCTAAAATCTCTATTGGCGTCATTTTTCACCTCCTTTCTACATATATTTGGCGTTGATCCTAACATAATCATACGTGAGATCGCAGCCCCAGGCTGTTGCCTCATGCTCTCCAAGTCCCAAGTCCGCGGTGATGATAAGCTCATCGCTACTCATGATCTTCTTTGCCTCCTTGCTGTGATCAAGGATATTTCCATCTCTGACCAATGTTACCGTATTGGTGCCGTCTGAGAACGCAAGCGTTATTTTATCTGGATCGAGATCTGCAGAAGAATTGCCCATCGCCGCTATGATACGTCCCCAGTTTGGATCCTCGCCGAAGACGGCAGCTTTGACCAATGGCGATCTTGCGATTGCTCTTGCCGCCTTTTTTGCATCTTCCGCAGATTTGGCACCGGTGACCTTTATCGTGATAAGCTTTGTTGCCCCCTCGCCATCTCTTGCGATCATCTTCGCTAGTTCCATGCAAACGAAATCCAAGCCCTCTTGGAATCTTTCTTCAGATATTTTACTATCGCCGGTCGCTGTCAGGAGAGCCATATCATTCGTGCTCGTGTCGCCATCTATGACGAGCATGTTAAAGCTCTTATTTACCGATTTTCTCAGGCATTTGTGCAATGATTCTGTTGGCAGCAAGGCATCGGTGTAGATGAACGAAAGCATCGTTGCCATGTCTGGTGCGATCATGCCAGAGCCTTTTGCGATGCCGCCAATGCGGACATCGTCGATCTCTATGGCGATTTGTTTCGGTACCGTATCGGTCGTCATGATTGCCATGGCGGCGGCCATACTTCCGCTTGGATCTGACCTCAGATTGTCTACGACCTTGCCTATGCGATTCTTGATCCAATCCATATCGACCGGACGTCCGATAATGCCCGTGGAGGCCACTCCTACGGACTTGGGATCAATGCCAAAGGCGTCTGCAACGAGCTGAGTCATCTTTTCTGCATCCCTAAGCCCTTTTCCACCGGTGAAGGCATTTGCGCTACCACTGTAGGCGATGATTGCATTCATGAAACCTGACTTTAGATGCTGGCTGGTGATTAGAACAGGGGCGGCTTTTATCTTGTTTTTTGTAAATACGCCAGCAGCGTTACCTTCTCCCACTATAATCGCAAGACCCTTTTTGCCCTCTTTTATGCCGTATGCCCTAACGCCAGAGACGGCGCATACTCCTCCGCTCAGAAGCTTCATTTTTTACCTCCGAGGCTGGCTATGATATCTCCCCTGGTGACGATTCCGACCAATTTGTCATCTTCTACGACCGGAAGTCTATTAACACCGCGTTTGGTCATCATCTCCGCCGCTCTTTCAATGCCATCATCAGATGAGATCGTGTACACCCGCTTGGTCATGATATCCCGAGCGGGCATGTTACCTATATCCTCTAGCGCTTTTTTCGTCTCAGCCCATCCCACCAGCTCACGTATGGGCACCTCGATGAGCTCCAACGGACTTGGCAGCCAGAGTTCTCTGGAATATTTTGGGGTGCGTAGAAGGCGAAGGATATCGCTCTCGGTGATGATGCCAATGACCCTCTTGCGCTCCACCACAGGTATGCCGCTTATGTTGTTCTTCCTCAGCCTTTTTGCGACAGTGCTGACTGTATCGGTGGGAGCGCAGACCACTACCTTTTTGTTCATCACCTCTCTGATCTTCATGATTCTCACGGTGCCATCCCAGGTGCCCATAGTCCGCTTTTCTCACCCAGCCCAAACATCAGGTTCATGTTCTGGATAGCTTGGCCGGATGCACCTTTCACCATGTTATCTATTGCGGAGATCACCACGACCCTATCCCCTTCCACGTCAAAGCAGCCGATATCACAGAAATTGGAGCCTCGGACGGCGCTCAGTGATGGCATCGTCTCCAGAATCCTCATGAATGGCTCGCTCGCATACATGTCCTCGTAGAGCTCTAATGCATCTTCGCTTGTCAGCGTCTCTTTCACAAAGATGTGCGCCGTCGTCAAGATTCCTCGCACAGAGGGAATTATGTGCGGCGTGAAGTGAATCTTGCACTTGCCCAACAGCGCTAGCTCCTGCTTGATCTCAGGTAGATGTCGATGCGTGGTTACCTCGTACGGCGCGACATTTTCTGCCACATTCGGATAATGCGTCACATCAGAGGGCATCATACCAGCACCGGAGATGCCCGTCTTTGAATCGAACACGATCCGTTCTGCTTTGGCTGCCTTTACCAAAGGGGCAGCTGCTAATATTGCCCCAGTGGGAAAGCATCCCGGGTTTGCCACTAGATCGGATCGTTTGATCTCCGCTCTATGAAGCTCTGGCAGACCGTATGTCGCCTTCCTAGCTTGATCGGTGTGAGTCGTCTCATATGTGGACTCATAGATCGCAGGAGCTAATCTGTAATCAGCACTCAGATCGACGACCTTGACGTTCTGTGCCAGCAAGTCTGGGACGTAGCCCATCGCAGCCTTATGTGGTACTGCCGTAAAAACGACATCGGAGCGTTTCGCAACTTCGCTTGTGGGAAGGTCCTCAAAAGACAAATCAGATATCGCCGAGAGATGGGGGTGCACCACACCGATGGACTTGCCTTTGAACTTGCGCGACGTTACTGCCACTATTTCCGCATTAGGATGATTTGCTAACAGGCGAAGCAATTCCCCACCGGTATAACCTGATCCACCGATGATCCCGACTTTCATATGTATCACTTATACCAACAATATAAAAGATGTTTCGTTTTTGGCAGCAAAACTTATTGCGCATTTCGATAGATAAAGTTGTAATGCACCCACTATTCGAGAAAGCAGATGAATGTGCAAGACAGATCAAAGGACACACGTGTGCCGTTATAATCTCACACATCGATGCCGATGGCTTGAGTTCGGCAGGGATCATGTGCAAAGCCCTAGAACGAGATGGGATGGAGTATGAGACAAGATTTTTGAAGAAACTGGATTTGGCGGCGCTTGAGGACATAGCGAATCTCAACAAGATGACCATCTTCACAGATCTCGGCTCTACGATGATAGACCAGATCAATGCGCTTGGCATGGATGCCATCGTTGCCGATCATCACCAGCCAAAGAAAATTCCACATAAACATCACCTCAACCCTCACTTATTTGGCATCGATGGCGCTAACGAACTAAGCGGCTCTGGAGCGGCCTACTTGATCGCCAGAAAGATGGGACCCAATCGGGATTTGGCGGACTTAGCGATCGTAGGCGCGGTTGGGGACATGCAAGACAGGAGAGAGGGAAGATTGATCAGCATGAATCGCCAAATTCTGGAGGAGGGCATTGATGTTGGCGTTCTATCATTTGAGATTGATATTCGGCTTTTCGGACGTCAGACCAGACCGATCTACAAACTGCTGGAGTATTGTGTAGATCCATACATACCCGGCATCACCGGTGATGAGGAAGGCTGCATCAAATTTCTGCGCAACCTGGGGGTTCGTCTAAAGGACGAGGATTGGCGCAGATGGATCGATCTACATAAGGAGGAAAAACAACTGATCGTTTCCGAGATGATGCAACTATGTTTAACGAGCGGAATACCTGCACATAAGGTGCAGCACCTGGTAGGCGAGGTATATACGCTGCTGAAAGAGGAGAAGGGGACGGAGCTAAGGGATGCATCAGAATACTCCACGTTACTAAATGCTACAGCACGCTACGATCATGCAGATGTCGGGCTTGCGGTTTGCATGGGGGATCGGGGACTGGTATATGCACACGCACGCAGCTTACTGGCTCAGCACAGACAGAACTTGATGGAAGGGCTGAAGCTAGTCAAGGAGCAGGGGGTCATAGCACTCCAAAATCTCCAATATTTCCATGCAGGGGATAGCATACGTGAGACGATCGTTGGGATTGTTGCAGGAATGAGCGCCAGTATGGGAGAGATAAACCGAGATCTCCCCATAATCGCGTTTGCCGATTCTGAGGAGGGCATAAAGGTATCCGCCCGGGGAACACAAGACCTAATCCAACAAGGACTGAACCTAGCGGTCGCACTCAATGAGTCCGCTAAAGAGGTAGGAGGCGTTGGGGGAGGACATGACATAGCAGCAGGGGCGACGATTCCTAGGGGATGCGAGGAGGAGTTTTTGTCCATCTTAGATGCGAAGATCGGCGCACAGTTAAAAAGGCGTTGATGGTTTTGCGAAACAAAGCTATTCCAGCTTTTCCTTCCAATCTCCTTTGATATATACGGAAGCTGCCATGGCAGCCATAGCGCCCTCTCCAACCGCGGTGACTATCTGCATCCCACCACAGGTGCAGTCTCCAGCTGCAAACACGCCCTCTATGTTTGTCCTCTGATGGTCGTCAACCTTTATACAACCCCTCTCATCCAGCTCTATGCCTACCTTTTCCATTATCTGTGTCAGTGGAACTGCGCCCAAAGAGATGAAGATGCCATCGATGGGGATTTCTCGCTCCTCGCCACCATCAAATTCGATGATCTTTATTGCCTTGACCAGGGTATCTCCTTCAATTGCTTCAACGCTTGCGTTTAAAATCTGGACATTCGTCCTCTCTACAAGTCTTTTTCTCACTATCTCTGCGATCTCCAACTCTTTTTCGTTCGAAATCAGTATCACTCTGCTCGCAAGGTCTGCTAGTAGTAGGGCTTCTCCCGCCGCCTCATCTCCAGATCCCACCACCGCCACGATTTTGTCTGCGTGATGTCTGAGCTGCTTGACCTCTAACGTAGTTGGTTGTTGTCTCTAGGTCTGTGTCTCCAATGCTCCTATAGAATTTGCCAGGGCTCCAGAGATGTCCTTTCGGATATCTGAGCCTATAATCTGGCTTCCTTCTGAAAAGCTCATATGCAGAGGCACCCTTCAAAAGGTTGAATGCCTTTGAGATACTCATCGTTGTGGGAATTTCAACGATGACATGGATGTGATCTGGCATCACGCTGAGTTCTGATATGGATATGTTGTGTCTCTCTGCTACCTTTCTGAGCGTTTCCTCGCAAAGCTTTTTATTCTCCTCCCTCCTAAACATCTTATATCGGTACTTTGGACACCACTCAAAGTGGTAGATACTTTGTCCAATTCGATGGCTTCCGCTAACTAAATCCATAGTAGACCTCCTGGGCAGGCATACTGCCTGCCCAATGGAGTATCACTTTTTAGCAAAAATAGTTTAATGTGCGAGCAATTCATCTGCCGACCTGAAGGTCGGAAATTTCTTGCTCAGACGTTTAAGATTGTGTATAACGTTTGCGGGTATATGAAGTTGCCAAGGGCAATTTGGGCGAGCGTAAGCGAAGCCGTATATCCGCTGTTATACGCAGCGAACGAAGTGAGCGTAGTCGGCAAAGGGGGCGCTTATTTCCCAAGTGCTTTATATGCTGGTTTTATTGCAGCTAGTACAGCCAAAAGGATAAAAGCCCACCAGTATGGCAAAATCCGTACTGAAAAATAGGCTCCTATTGGCAGCCCAACGCAAAACACACTTAGTTTTATTAACTGTACATCAACCCAGCCTAAATTTTTTACTTTTGAATCCGCCCAAGTTCCAAAACTCATATTTTTACACCTCCTTTATGTTTATTTAAATTCGACCCTATCCAGTCGTTACATGCGCATTACTACTGTTTGCCTTTTTTAATGCTGCTGAACAACTCCTGGGCTTCTTTCGGAGTGGCATTTTCATGAATGATGGCGCGAATGGCTCTGATCATCGCCACCGGGTAATCACTTTGCCATATGTTTCTTCCTAAATTTACGCCTATGGCGCCTTTCTGGATGCCGTCATGAACAAACTCGAAGACATCAAGCTCAGACTCTACTTTGGGTCCACCTGCGATAACTACTGGTACGGGACAACCCCTTACGACCTTTTCAAAACCTTCTTTGCAATAGTACGTTTTTACCACCCGTGCGCCCAACTCGGCAGCAATCCTGCAGCATAAAGCAAGATACCGTGCCTCGCGCTTCTCCAACTCCGCTCCGACGGCCGTAACTGCCATCACTGGAATGTCATACTCCTCGCACTCGTTGACAAGGTTCGATAGGTTTAACAACGACTCGTGCTCGTGTTCGCTGCCCACAAAGATGGAGAGGGATACTGCACTGGCATTAAGCCGGATGACTTCTCTCACAGAGGTGGTGATCCCCTCGTGAGATAGTTCCTCTTTTCTAGCCATGCTCGTACCGCCGGAGACCCTGAGGATGATTGGTTTGGTTTTGATGGGGTCCACGCAGGAACGCAGTACTCCTCTCGTGAGCATGATCGCATCTGCGTAAGGGAGAAGAGGCTCAATGGTCTTACCCGGCTCCTCCAATTTGCGCGTGGGGCCCTGGAAGTACCCGTGATCTATGGGCAAGAATAGGGCTCTACCATCGGATTGAATCAGCTGCGAAAGCCTGTTTTTCATCCCCCAATCCATATTCCACGCCTCCTTTTTATTTTTTAGGTCTGACGATTAAATAGCCTTTTTCCATCAGCCAATGATGAAATTGCCATGTGGTGAATCTACAATGATTTTTACAAGTTTGTCTTATTTTTTGATATTCTTCAGAATCTCGTTTTTGAGCGTTCAAATCTAACTGTACTGGACATTTCACATCGTTACAAAATTCTCTCTGTTTATAATCCACATACCCAACGATTGACATGATACACGATAAGTATTCTTGATTCCGATATTTAAAGATAGCTTTGCTAGTTTTCCGATATTTATGGCTCTCGGGAATGATCAGTGAGCTCTCATCGAGTGATGTTGCTTGTAGTACGACTTTTCTATGGAAAATGCGGGGGGCAGGATTTGAACCCGCGAACTCCTACGAGAATAGATCTTGAGTCTATCGCCTCCAGTCCAACCGAGGAGAAACTACGTTTCTCCTTCGAACCTCTTTCTCTCCAAAGGGGCTCCGCCCCCTCTTGACACCCCAAGGTTCAAAGGGACAGAAACCTTTAGGTTTCTGAACCCAGGAAATCTTCGATTTCCGTGGATGGAATCCCTTGCTGGGTTTCGAAAGGGTGAAGCCCTTCGCGAAGAAAGGTTGTTTGACCAGACTTGGCAACCCCCGCTTTTGCTGATATAACATACCATCTTTCTTTATTTGAAGGTTAGCCCTCCTTTACAATGTTTACATTAACGGTTCTTCTTCTCGGACCATCTAATTCTACTAAAAAGATGCTCTGCCACGCTCCTAGGGCGAGAGAACCATTTTCGATCGGCACCACTATGCCAGGTCCTAGGAGAATAGATCTGAGGTGGGAGTGCGCATTAGAATCTATTTCATCGTGTCGATATCCTTTTCCCTTAGGAACTATCTCGTCAAGCATGGTTAGAATATCTGCCTTTAGCCTTGGTTCGTTTTCATTGATGATTATCCCAGTCGTCGTATGTTTGGAAAATACGATGCAAAAACCATCCTTCACATCTTTTATGAGCTCTCTTACCCTTTCTGTAATATCCACAAGCTCGGTTTCTTTGGATGTTTGAATTTGCATAAAGCCGTCGGAGGGATTTGAACCCTCGACCTGCTGATCTCTTGCCAAGGAACCTACGGTTCCCTTGACCCTCCCCAAGGGGTTTAGAAGGAAGTCCTTCGGTTACGAGTCAGCCGCTCTACCACTAAGCCACGACGGCATAGAATATCATTCTTATGTGAACTTAAGAATTGTGATGAGGATGCTACATCACCTGAAAGTCAATGCAGATGTTGTATCTATGGGGCGCATAGGATCGTACCTTTCTCATGCCTATGACCTTGATCTTGCAACCATGACGTGCTGCAGCTTTTCTGACCATTTCAATTGCTTCTTCAAATGAATCCTCGGGCTGAATGTCATAATAATGGACTGTCGCCCCAGGTTTTGCGATGACCATCGCATCATCTAGGTACTCCTCTGCACTATGCGGTAGGTTCATGATGATCCTGTCCCCTTGGCCTTTTAGGTTGGGGGACACCTCATGCACATCACCCTCGATGATCTGGATGTTCGTTATGGAATTAAGAGCTATGTTCTTGCGGAGAAACAGGGTCGCATCTGGATTCTTGTCGATCGCTATTACGCGTTTCACGCGCTTGGCGATTAAAACGGAGAAAGGTCCAACGCCAGCAAACATGTCAACTACCGTTTCGTTTGGCTTAACTTGCGCAGCAACCCTCGCGCGTTCTGTCGATAGCCTAGGACTGAAATACACGCGTTGAAGATCTAATGCATATAGACAACCATACTCCTTGTGAACCGTCTCCGTACGACGCTCACCAGCGATCACCCTGTAGCGGCGAACGCGAAACTCACCCTTTACGGGCGAGAGGGCAACTAGGACGGTTTTCACGTTCTTATGTACCTTGAGAATTGCTTTGCCAACTTCCATACTTCCCTCTGTGAGAATCGCGATATCACCGGCGATCTCATAAGATGGCGCAAAGCCAAGAATTTCCTCCAGAGTTTTTGGTTTTTCGATCTCCTCAAATTGCTCGATCGTTACTTCGGTGCCGGCAGGTACGAGCTTCTTATCCAGTATAGGAATGTACAAAAATCGGTCATCTGACTTGATCCTTAGGGATTTGTCCATGGCGCCAAGTTCGATCAGTTTTTTACGAAGAGTCTCCCCATTTGACTTTGGAACTTTAACACATGAAGATCTCACAAGCATCAAGAGCAGATGGTCTTGATGAATAATAAAACTAGAGATGGAGTGGCATATCTTGAGCTACTTTTTGGTCTTCCGTCCTCTCATAGATACACTTGTATTCTCGTTGCGCTCGGTTGCCCCTGCGCTCTAGAATGCCTTCCCTATACATTCTTGCCAAATAGGTGGAAACGGTGCTCAATGGTATATTTCCAAAAGCGCGTTCATAATGCTCTTTCACTTCTATGGAAGTGAACCAGACCTTTGGGTACTCGTACCTTAAAAATAGCCTCAGCCGTTCCTTGACAGTCAACGTCTCATCGGTTAGGTCCGAGGAACTAGGGAGAGCGCATGAAGTCTCGGTGGGTGTGGGCTGGAAATCCAGAGCTTCAATGAGCTGAAGGACCCTTTTTTTACTGAGATCGCCCTCAAACGTCACGTTGGTTTTCATCTTGCCTTCAACGATCTCCAGACTAATCTTCATCATGCACTCTCCTTTGGCGACCCATCCCCTCCAGATGTGAAGCTGTCTTGTGAACAGCGTGTGAACAATAAGATACACCCTATATATATACTTTTCAGTTGAAATAGAGGTTTAGACAAGCGAAAAAGCGATTCTAGTCTTAAAATGCTCCTTTTACGCATTAAAGAGAGCTGTACTATCTTATTTTAATATTCACATGCCCACAAGTTGTGAATGCTTGTGAATAGCCTTGTAAATTGATATCTTATTTTTCCATAAGAAGCCAATGGATAGTTCTATTTGTGCTAAACACGCCTATTCACATAGTTTAATTACTAATAAGCTAATAAATTTAATATCGATACAAAAATTAAGGTATTTGACGCACCTATTCACGGATGTGGTGAAGTGATGAAATGCTTACATTTATCGGCCTAGGATTGTACGATGAAAAGGACATAACGCTGAAGGGTCTTGAGGCGATCAAAGATGCCGACCTCGTTTTTGCGGAATTCTACACCTCCGCACTGGCAGGATCTACACTCGAGACCATGGAACAGTTGTATGGGAAGAAAATTGTGGTGTTGAGCAGGGAGGATGTTGAACGGGCGGATCAAATTCTAACACGCGCGAAAGACCAAAATGTGGTCCTCTTATCAGGTGGTGACTCCATGATTGCAACAACACATGTAGACCTCAGGCTCAGGGCCATAGATCAAGGCATCCATACCAGAGTCATTCACGGACCGTCAATATGCTCTGCTGTGTGTGGATTGACGGGATTACAAAACTATAGATTTGGCAAATCTGCCACGGTCACATTTCCCTACAAAGAACAAATATCAGAAGCCCCTTACGATACAATTAAAGCCAACAAGGAACATAATCTACATACATTACTGTTCATGGACATCACGGAAAAGTACATGACGATAAATCAGGCAATCGAGCTCCTCCTCAGGGTTGAGAGGAGCAGAGAAGAGGGGGTAATCAAAGGAATAGCAGTCGGGATAGCGCGTGCAGGCTCAGAAAATCCTATGGTGAAAGCGGACTATGTAGATCGATTGCAGAAATATGATTTTGGGCCGTCGCTCCACATCATGGTCTTTCCTGGAAGATTGCACTTTTTAGAAGCGGAGGCGCTCATAAAGCTTGCTGGCGCACCCTTAGAGATAAGAAGTGAGGTGTTGTAATGCCCAGAGGTCCGATTGGAGTCATATTCGGAGAGACAGGCTCGCTTGGTTTCAAATTTGCCGTTGCAGACGGTCAAGTTGTTAGGCGCACAGGTTATGTGAAGGTATGGCATGAATCAGACGGCTGGGTGCTTGCACAAGTCACCTCCGTCACCAGGTCTAGCGATGTCTACTCGCTTGATACCGCCATTAGTGCTGCAGATGGTATGCGAGTAAAAAGCGCAGATGAGAAGGTGGTCGCAAAGGCAAACGTGATAGGAGCAAGAGATGCTCAAGGAATGCTCAGGACCCCAAAGACGCCCTTCTCTCCGGGCGACAGGGTATATGAGGCAGATAGAGAGTTGATGCAGAGCACGCTTGGTCTCGCTCATGAGGGCATTTACATCGGCTTGTTACAGGGACATGATGTGCCAGTCCACTTGGATGTGAACAAACTGGTGCAAAAGCACTGCTCTATTTTGGCAAGAACAGGCAGCGGGAAATCATACACTGCAGGCGTCATAATCGAGGAGCTACTAGAGCAGGATGCTCCCCTGCTAATCATCGACCCACATGGCGAGTATGTCTCTCTAAGGTATGAGAACACAGAGTTGCAAGGCATGGCGCGATTTGACGTCAGCCCGAGAGACTATAGATCACAAGTGGTCGTATATACACCTGCGAATTTGGCATTAAACAAAGACGCTGACAAGGTGTTCCGCTTGGATGGGATCAACCTCAGCGCCAAGGACTTGGCGCAAATGCTCACCATAGATTCTAACATACAGATGGGGGTTCTGCACCAAGCCATCAACAGGGTAAAGGAAGAAATAGAGTTGTACACGATAGACGACATCATGCATTTCTGCAGAGAAGAGAGGAGCAAGGCGAAATGGAGTGTGATCAATGCATTGGAATCTCTACGTGAAACGGGCATCCTATCCAGTAGCCCAACAACGATGGATGAGATGATTCAAAGGGGAAGAGCGTCGATCATCGATATGAGAGGGGTGACGCCAGAATTACAAGGCATAATCATTGCACGTCTCTGTAATGATCTGTTCCAAGCAAGAAAAAGGGGAAAAATACCGCCTGCCATGCTTGTGGTCGAGGAGGCACATAATTTCTGTCCGGAGAGAGGGTTTGACAAAAGCGTGTCGAGCGACATTCTTCGGGTCATCGCATCAGAAGGAAGAAAATTTGGTCTGGGTCTCATGGTCGTATCACAACGACCAGCACGCATCGACAAGAACGTTTTATCGCAGTGCAACACACAGATCATTCTCAAGGTGACCAATCCAAATGACCTAAGGGCGATCAGCAAGGGTCTCGAGGGATTCTCTTCGGGGATGGAAGAGGAGATAAAGAGGCTACCACCTGGAGTGGCATTGTTGGTCAGCAATGATATTGAGCACCCCATTCTTGTGGACATTCGAGTCCGAAAAAGCAGGCATGGAGGAAAATCGATCCCAATCGTAACCAAAGAAGACAAAAGAGGTAAAAGATGGACTATTATGTCACGTTAGAGGCGGCATGGCTGGTACGAGACGTTAGAAGTGTGGATGATGCGATGAGCGTAGCCGTCTCGGAAGCTGGAAAAAGATTGAACCCAAAATTGGATTATGTGGACATAGAGGTTGGATCGACGACATGCCCAGCGTGCGGGGAGGAGCTGAAGAGCGTCTTCCTATCTGCGGATACCGCGTTGGTAGGGTTGACATTTGTGATCAAAGTTTTCAGCGCTGAAAGCGAGGAGCACGCATCCCGCATAGCAAAATTGGTGATCGGGAAAGCATTGAGGAGCGTCCCGCTGCAAGTGATCGACGTTAGTGAGGTCTGATGCAAAAAATTTCAGTCGTCGGGCATGTGGCCTTGGACTACATCTTCAGCATCCCGAGCTTTCCAGACGTGAATTCATCCACCTATGTTATTGACTACGAACGATTTTATGGTGGCGGAGCAGCGAATATCGCTGCAGCCATTGCAAAGTTGGGCGGGAAATGCGAACTCATATCTCCTGTGGGCATGGATTTCAGCGATTCTGGCTACGAAACCCACCTGGAAAATTTAGGTGTGAAATTGGATCATCTAGTCAAACTTGAGGGGGAAAAAACGGCGAGAGCCTACATATTTAATGACGAAAGGCAAAATCAGATCACGTATTTTTATTGGGGGGCATCAGACCACTTTCCAGAATTAGAGGCTCCTAAGGCGGAGATCGTTCACATAGCTACCGCTAACCCTAGATTTAACGTAAAAATGGCTCAGATGGCAGAATTCGTCTCATTTGATCCTGGGCAGGATCTGGTGACGTATTCTGTGGAGGAGCTGCGCTCAATACTAAGCAATACAGACATGTTGTTTGCAAACAGACATGAGATCCAACGACTATGCAACATGACCGCCCGATCATTCTCAGATATCGGAGATGAGGTCGAGATAGTAGTGGTTACCTATGACGTAGGTGGTAGCCAAATCTATGCGGATGAGAGGATCGAAATCCCCTCCGTCCAAGCGAGGGCAATCGAGCCAACTGGTGCTGGCGATGGCTATCGGGCTGGGTTTCTGGTCGGATTTGTGAAGGGTTATGACCTAGAGGTCTGCGGGAAAATTGGAGCCACAGTTGCATCCTTTGTTGTGGAAAAGAGGGGATCTCAGACTAATCTACCAGACTGGAGCAAGATGAAAGAACGATACGAACGATTTTTTCATGAGACCATATGAAGCTAGCAGCACTCGTTTCAGGGGGAAAGGACTCCACCTTTGCCATGTACAAGGCACTCCAAGCTGGGCACGAGGTAATTGATCTTATTACGATAAAATCCCAGAATCCTAACTCATATATGTACCACACGCCAAACATACATTTGACGGAATTGTTCTCCAAAGCAAGTGGAATTCCTCTCCTCGTCGAGGAATCATCTGGTGAGAAAGAGCGTGAGTTGGAGGACTTGGAGAGAGCGCTACATAAAGTGGACGTGGGTGGCGTCGTGGTAGGAGTAATAGAGTCCGAATATCAAGCATCACGCGTAGAACGAATCTGTAAATCACTTGGTCTCGATGTATATGCCCCGCTCTGGCATCAGGATTCGGAGGTGCTGCTCAGGGAGATGGTCCAAGTTTTGGATATTCGCATAACGCATGTAGCCGCCTTTGGCTTCGACAAAAGTTGGTTGGGGCGAAAGATGGATGAAAAAACAATAGAAGACTTAAAGACCTTAAAGGGGCGATACGGTATACACATTAGCGGAGAAGGTGGTGAGTACGAGTCCGTCGTGCTAGATGCGCCATTCTTCGCCAAAAAGATTGAATTGGTCAAAACCAAAAAAATTTGGTGTGAGGATTATGGAACTCTTGAGATTTTAGAGGCAATGCTGAGAAACAAGTGATCGCCATGGACAAGGGAATAGATGATCGGGTCGCTGAACTGGCTAAGTACATATTTAAAGCGCCACAATGGACTTATTCCATTCCTTTTCTGCTGTTCTTCTCCATCATGATAGGTATGAGCTTCGGTCATGGGTGGTTAGGCATCAGGGCTGGCTTACTTCTGATAGGCATACCAGCGGTAATCTCTGCATTGATCACTTCGCCCCTCGCTAAGACATTTGGCGGGGACATGACGCTTAACAGATCATCATTGCTCGCCCTGGTATGCACCATCGCCATTGGAATCTTCTGCGGCGCTGGCGCACTTTTTTCAGCGACGCTTGATGGGTACATAATGGCATTGGGAGTCGTCTTCGCAATCAGAATGCTCATACTGCTCGCGGTCTCAAGCAATAACGTATGGAAAATGATGACCCCTGCATCCCTCCAAACGCTGTTTGGGGGAGTCTTTCTTTCGCTCTACACCCATAGCGTGGTCCACTACACGAATTTGATGTTTGGATGCATGATATTCGTCCTTGCATCCTACTTATTCGCACGATACATCGATGCTCCAATGAAGAAATCATTTGGCGTAAGCGGTCTTGATTTCATCCATGATTTCATCACTCATACTGCCGACGGATCCTCTGGAATAGAGGACTTTTTCAGGGAAATGGGGGAATCTGTGGACGTGCCGGTCACGGTTCTGAGCTTTAAGAGAAATGGTAAAAGCAAGGCGACATTTGTGATTCCCTCCATTCATCCTGGATTGATGGGGGAGATCGGTGGGGGGAATCTGCCAGTCAGAATAACAGAAAACTTTGATGGTCTCGTGTTCGTCCCACACGGTCCTGCATATCATGATTTCAATTTGGTTTCCGCCGACGAAATACCAAAGATCATCTCTGCTGCAAAGAAGGCGTTGGGCAATGTAGTATATGTGGACCTAGGAACCAAGTCTGTTAGGGTGAAAAAAGGTAATACCACCATTTTGGGTCAGCGATTTGGTGATTCCATATTGCTCACGTCATCGCAATCTCCTGCACCTACGGAGGACATAGAATTTGCAGTAGGATTGATGGCTATGGCAGAGGCAAGGGTCAAGGGAGCCAAGTACGCTGCGCTCATAGACGCACACAATTGTACCGAAGCGTATGCAAAGGTGATAACGCCTGGAAGTCATACCTCTTATGACATCATCAAAGCCTCTTCAGAGGCGGCGGAAAAGCTATCGGCAGCCAAAAATGCTCGAATTAGGGTTGGGGTCTCTAAGCGAGATGCTATGTATTCTTTGGATGAGGGGATGGGTGCCCTTGGAATTAGGGTCGTCGTCGTTGAAGTGCTGGGGCAAAAAAGTGCCTATGTACTGATCGATGGCAATAACATGGTACTTGGCTTGCGAGATCAAATCATCAAAGCACTTCCAGTGGAGGAGGCAGAGGTGATGACCACTGACACGCACGTGGTGAATTTCGTCGGAGACAATTTCATTGGAGCCAGAATAGATCATGCTGAGTTGATCAACACGATCATGGAAATGACCGAGGAGGCAATAGAGGATCTGGAGCCTGTGCGAGTTGGGATGAATACTGAGTTCGCTGAAGACGTCCTGGTCTTCGGCTCACATCGGACGGCGCAACTCGCAAGTACCGTCAACGCCATCATAGCGATGGGAGGAGCCCTAGCGATATCGATCATAATTGCAGCTCTTGCACTCGCGATATTCGTGTTTGCGATGAATCTTAAGATCTGAACGGATCCACATGAACTAAAGCGGTTTCTATCGGCTCAACTTTCTTTAGTATCATTTTCTCGACAGCGTGAGCGATTCTATTCGCTTCTTTCACTCTCATCGACCCATCTACTTCCACGTGAAGATTGACCCCAGCATAAGGTCCAAAATAATGGATTTTTATGTCATGCACTCTTTTCACTTCTTTCACATGATGTGCGGCTTCCTTTATCTTTTGGGTGATATCCTCTCCGGGCGATCTCCCCATCAACGTGTTTATGTTTGCCCATCCCACGTCAAATCCGATCTTCATGATGAACGCAGCGACAACGATTCCTGCAATGGGATCCAACATCGGAATCCCCAGATATCTCGCACCTGCGACTCCTACGAGGACGGCAAGCATCGCATAGACATCGCTTTTATGGTGCTGCGCATCAGCAAGCAGGGTAGAGGAGTTGATCCTTTTTGCGAGGTTTTTCACCCAAAAAGTCATCCATATCTTGAATGGTATGCAAATCACTATGGCGATGAGCGCAAGGATGCCTGGGGTTGTGGAAACTCCGGTAATTATCTCCATTGCCGAGTGTCTCATGAATTCAAATCCAATTATGCTGAGGGTGATCGCGAGAATTAGTCCAGCAATGGGCTCGGCATCTCCATGCCCATATGGATGATCAAAATCTGGTGGTCTTTTCCCTATGCTGAAGCCGACAAGAACGATTGCTGATGTTGCAATATCTGATGCTGTGTGAACAGAATTGGTGATCAGGGCTGTACTTCTTGATAAAATGCCGGCGATGAACATGAAGATGGCTAGCAACATATTCCCGAATATGCCTATCTTCGCTCCTTTCTCACCGATTTTATACCTCTCCTTTTTGTCATCTCTCATCGCTACCACGGACCCGGGGGGATTTGAACCCCCGACCACCGGCTGTCCACGTGCAACGGTCACGTTGTCACGTACCGTTGAATAGAAGGCCGGTGCTATATCCAGACTAAGCCACGGGCCCATAAAATATATGGATTAGATAAAAAGTCATCTATACATAAAAAGTTTGGGGGTGACGTAATCCAAGAATACACCTTTAAAAAGGGCTACAAGCCCGAGAAAGATCGAATACTTGCAGCTCTAAAGGATTGTTTTCCGGTCAAGATCACCGAGGGAGATGGTAAATACACGCTGAGTTACGGTGCGATGAAACAGATGACCGTATGGATAAATAAGAAGTTGTTCGTCGATATCAAGTCGGATTTGAGTGCGGACGAGGCAACGATCTTGGATACGAACAAGCGTTTTCGTGATTTCTTGTTAAAAGCGACCGGATACACAGCCAAACAACGCAGGGATATGGCTAAAAAAGGCCAATGGTGATATCCCTTGAAGGGCGATCATGAAAGTGAAAGATTTATTACTTAGCATCCTAGGTGTAAGCATGCCCTAGAGCGAATGTGGCTGAGGGGCATTTCACACCGAGAGGTCAAAGAGGCTATCGTCAAGGGTCAAAAGATAATGCAAAGAGAGACAAAGCTGATAGAGTCGATCTATCGCTATTTCAGCGTGGTCTATGATGAGATGGTCTATAAGAAGGTTCGAAAAGTGTTCCCGGTAACTGTGAAAATACGTGTTGGTGAGTAAGATGGGATACAAGTGCAAGTGTGGAGGAGAGTTAAGAAAATCGCACACCGAAGTTGAGTTTTACGGCATTGACTTCGGAGTCAGAGAGTGCGAAGTCTGCAGTTCATGTGGAACCGAGTACCTAAGCGAGGATATCATAGAAGAGATGGAAGAAGAGATCAAAAATAGAGGTATCTTTGCTTTAGAAAGGGCGGTCAAGATCACAAAATCGGGGAACTCGCTCGTCCTAAGACTTCCCCCGGAGATCGTGAAATTTCTGGAAATTCATCATAAAAGCACTGTTAGACTGTTTCCAGCAGATAAGCACAGATTAGAAGTAGAGGTTCTAGGGTAAAAATCAAAATAAAAAATTGTAGAAGGGATTGCTCCCTTTATTTTAGCTTACTCTTCTCTTCGTCTCAGCACCAGATACGCTACAGCGAGCAATCCAACGATTGGCGAATACTGCCTCAAATCCTGGTACTGGTGTTGGTTTCCCAAAACAGAGGGTGTGTAACCAAAAATTATTAATGTAATTAATGTGTACATTAGTTACGATGATCAGTGTCTTGGATGCATCGAGTGTAGTGAGATTAGCGAAAACAGATTGCTTCCACCTGTTAAAGATATTTGAGAAGAACTATATGCCCAAAGAAGTTTATGAGGAGACGGTTGAAATTCCAAGAGAGATAGGAGTTGAAGATGCTTTGATCACTCTGAGGGCGATCGAAAATGGGTTAATAGAGATTACGGACAGAGACGTGGACTATAAAAGAGTTATGGAACTCTTTGGTTTCAAAGAGGTTGCAGACTCTAAGGCTATATCCCTATGCCTTGGAGAAGAAGGTGTGCTGATAACTGATGATGAGAAGATGATGAAAGCATGTATCTGGTTGAACCTCAAGTTTCAGAGGATGATTAATCTGATATTCTTGAACGTCATAAACGAGAAGATATCAGTTAAGGAAGCCAATACGATATTAGATCTGTTAAAAGAAAAAAGATTGAATTCCATACAAGAAATTGAGTACACTAGAATGTTGATTAGGAGGTGGAAAAATGAGCGTAATGTCAGTTAGAATTCCAGACGACATAATGGAGTATGTCAGCAAGAAGGCTAAGAGCATGAGACTGGATAAGTCCTCAATGGCACGAATGCTACTGGTCAAAGGGGTTGAAGAGACAAAAAAAGAGGAGGCAGTGGAGCAGTACAAAAAAGGAAAGATGACGCTTCTAGAGGCCGCAAGATATGTTGGCGTGGATATATACACCATGGCAGAGATGCTGATAGAGAGAGGGGTCTATTCATCAGGTACAGAGGATACATTGGAGAAGAGTTTTAAGATGTCAAAAGAAGTCTCAATATAGACGTTTTAGTTAGAAAGCCATTGCTAATCTAGAAAATCAAAACAGCTCGCCAAGCAAATCTTCGACAGAAGTGACTTCCCTAACCCGGCCCACTTTAATATCTCGGTCGCTTTTACGGAGTGCTTCCATCGTTTTTGGATTACTGAGAATTTCAACTGAGTCGATGAGTGCTTCGATGTCTTCTCTTGTAACCATCTTCTCTTCCATTCTCTTTATCTCTTGATGTACGTCTTCAATTATTCTTTCATTATCATGTCCATATAATCATTTCGATTTGCATAGTTAGATGATGAAAATACTATATAGGCCTAAACGATCTAAAAAACAAAATAAAAAATTGTAGAAGGGATTTCTCCCTTCATTTTTGCTTACTCTTCCCTTCGCCTGATCAGATATGCGACTGTTAAATTACTTTGAGCATAGATTCATATAGTAATTCATACATAATTCAGAATGGTGGTATGAATGACGATCGTAATAAAATCGAAGGTTGGTTCGAGGGGTCAGATCGTGATCCCAAAGATAGCAAGGGAAAATCTCGGCATGATCGAGGGCTCAGGCATTATCATTGAGATGGTAGACGATGAGATACGAATCAAATCCACAAAAAGAGATATATTATCGAGGTGGAGCAGGATCGCAGATGATGAGGGCATGGATGTAAAAAAAGAGATAAAATACGGGGATAGGTTGTATGAAGAGATATTCTGAAACAGTATACCTTGATGCAAACTTCTTCATCTTCTCGCTGCTCGATAGAACAGAAGTTGGCGAAGGTGCAAGGATGATCTATCAAAAAATGGTCGAAGGAAAACTAAATACTGCTACATCGTCTCTGACATTTGACGAAGTGATGTGGGTACTGATCAAAGCAAATAAGAAGCATCTAATAAAGGATGCCGTGAATGACATCTACAAAACTCAGAATTTAGCGATCTTACCTGTCTCAATCTCCATCCCATTAAATGCAATTGATCTAATCTTAAAAGGTCTAAATCCTAGGGACGCTTTTCATGTAGCTGTCATGATGGAAAACAAGATATCAACGATTATTTCAGACGATTTGCATTTCAAAGCGGTCGAGGATATCAAGTGCTTCAATTTCAAGGATTTTCTTTTGGAGATAGAAGGTTGAATTGGAGATGGTGCGACTTGGACCAAGGAAGTCATAAGTGACTGCTCGTTGCTAAGAAAGAAAAATCAAAATAAAAAATTAGAAGAAGGGATTGCTCCCTTCATTTTTGCTTACTCTCTTCGTCTGATCAGATATGCGACTGCTAGGAGTCCAACGATTGCGAATGTTATAAATTCACCTTTAATCCATTCGTAATAGTTCCCTTGCGTAATTCAGAATATATTTTATGTCCTCGGTTGGTTTGTGTGGCAATGAACTTTCTTTCACATGTTTGTCATCGCCTTCATGAAAATGATGTGGATATGTAGCTACATGCTTCCATGCCTCATGACCGGCATTATCCCAACGATAGATCGTATCATCCAAATGCCGTCGGTCCCAGTGATAGGCATATCTTCCTTTCATCCGCCTGGAATACCAGATGTCCAGTGTTGCACAATCTGTGAGATATAATCTTAGTTTTTATTCGGTTTCTACAATGCTGGCTAACTGACGAAGTACATCATCGATCTCATCGATCATCCAGCTCTCACCAACAAGTCCTTCAGCTTATCACGCCTGGATTCTAGGTGGTCTACTTTGGTGAGATCGTCAAGCACATCTGATTCGCTTACCTCTCCTTTTTCTATGGAATGCTCTAGATCGTGGATGGACTTGATTCCATATTTATGGTATATTGAGGAAAGTTCGGTCTCCACTTTGCCGAGCTCTGTGCGAAGGTAAGCTCTTAGACCCTTCGAGAGAATATCGTCCTTACTAACTCCAATTTCCTTTGAAACTTTACTCAATATAGAGCTCAAACTTACCACCACATACCTGATGATGAAAATACTATATAAGCCTACTTAAACGATCTAAAAATCAAAATAAAAAATTAGAAGAAGGGATTTCTCCCTTCGTTTTTGCTTACTCTTCTCTTCGTCTCAGCACCAGATACGCCACAGCGAGCAATCCAACGATTGCGAATACTGCCTCAAAGCCTGGTACTGGTGTCGGTGTCGGCGTTGGTACTGGAGTCGGTGTAGGTGCTGGTACATATGGTGTTGGTGTCGGCGTTGGATATGGTGTTGGTGTTGGCGTCACTGCTGGAGTTGGTGTTGGCGTCGGCACTACCTCTGTTGCGAGCGTCACAGTTGTTGTAGCCACCGCATCATCTGTAACTACTGCCGTCCTTGTAGCACTGGATACAGTCTCTGTTGTCGTTCCTAGCTCGTCTCTCACAGTGATGGTATAGTCACCTTCTGTTCTGCCAGTGGTATCCCAAGTCTTGCTGAACGCGCCGTTACTGACAAGTGCTTTGAGTGGTAGCTCCCATGCCCCCATGGCTATGGTGATCGAGATTTCTGTTCCATCTTGTCTGTTGGACGTACCTGTGATCTCAACGTCATCGCCTATCTTCACCGCTGCCGGAGCGCTCACGGTAATCGTCGGTGCCTCTATTGTGATCGGTGCTTCAGAAGATTTTCCATCTGCGTCAGTTACTACGACTTTGTACGTTCCTGGACCAAGGTTCACTATGTAGGTCCCATCTGTGCTGAGTTTGTCTGCGACGGCTTTGGGCTCGTTGAGCGTGTTCCAGTACTCGGTATGTTTGCCGAGGCTGTCCACGCAAACGTCTGTTGCCAGCGTCTTCGCATAGTTCGGTCCTTCTACTCGTATCCTGGTTAGCTTTGTACCAGCTATCTCGTGCTCTATGTTTATCTCGGCTCGATCGTTGACTGCGATCTTGGCTGGCACGGTTACGGTTATCGTTGGATCTTGTATGCTTATGTGTATCGTGTCATAGACCGTGGTCCTTGAGGCCATTATCGCTTTTATCTTGTAGGTGCCAGTGTATACGGCAGTCGTGTACCAGACAGCTGTGAATTTACCACCTGACACGGTCACATCGGCTAGGGCTGCACTTACTGCATCGTCTACCCTGAATGTGACTACAGTGCCATCTGGTTGATTCAACGTACCTGTAATCGTTACGTCTTTGCCCTTGGGAGCGGTCGAAGGTGCATCTACTGTCATCACCGGTTCTTCGATCAATATGGATGTTGATGCCTTTAGATCTCCATAGTTGGCTGTAATTGTGTACACATCAGGTACAGGGAATTTTATTTTCTTCAAGTAAGTACCAGCCGCATCTAAACCAGCTGTCTCCTCGATATACTGAGTACCATTGGAGTATTTCGCTGTAATGGTGATTTGGTAACCATAGGGTAGATTGGATGTACCTGTGATCGGAACCTTGTTGTTGATGGCTTCTTTTGCTGGTGCACTGACATCTAGCTTGGCTTTTTCAACTATGACAGTGGTAGTTGCCTTTGCTTCCCAGTCAGTACCAGCGTCTGTCGTTGCTTTTATCGTATATGTGCCATCCACGACAGGTGTCCATTTCGTGGTCGACTTCCATGTGCCATCTGCTTTCACTGCGGCACTTCCGGTGTACATCGGGCTGCTCTCATTTGTGGTCGCATTCCATACTTTGATGGTGACTTCTGTGCCTTTATCTCTGTTGGATTTGCCTGTGATATCGTAACTGTGGTGTACTGCTGCACTTGTAGGAGCGGTTATGTCAATCGTTGGCGTCACAATCTCAATGGACTTCTTCACTGATACACCAGCGGTTTTCGCTGTGATATCGTATACACCAGTTGCATGGAGTGATGTGTTCCATTTTACGAACCATTTACCAATACTGTCCGCTGTCGCACTGAGACTCACTGCTGATGGACCTTTTACGTCGAATGTGATAGCACCAGAGTAGTTCGTCGTCTCACCATGGATCTCCACGATGTTACCTCTCGCAGCAGTTGCTGGAAGAGTCATGGTTATCGTGGCTTCTTCTACAGTGAACGTACGGTACTTTTTGTTGCCAACCTTGTCTTTGGCTTCGACAGTATATGTGCCCACTTTATCTGGTTTCCAAGTATCGTTCATCCATCCAAGGCCACCAACGTCAGTCGTTGCATTAGGACCGAATCGTATTATGTTATCAGCGTCCCTGACCGTGACGGTAACGGGTCGCAAGTTACATGTACCATTGAATTCTACCGTATGACCTAGGAGGATTTTATCCTCTTTCCCAGTGTTTTTGTCCCAGACCTTTATCGTGAGAGTTGGTGCTGCCATCGTCACTCTTGTCCATCCCAAAATACCACTGGTATCGCCACTAACTGTCACGTTGTAGCTACCAGCTACGGTTATGATGTCCTTGGTAGCAACGGTGAATGTCGCCTCCTCCTTAGCTGTTGAAGTAGTGGTTCCAAGGGTTATCGCTCCAACGGCCTCGGTTGCAGTTCCTGGTATTCCATTTGCAGTGGCGGTTATGGTTTCACTTGTTGTAGAATTGTAAGTCACATCAAGGGTTTCTCCGATCACTATGGTAGTCGGTGATACTGATGCAGAAGGAGCTTCTGCTGCCCCTACTGGCGTCACAAATGCTGCGAAGACTGCTAGGATCATTAGTGTCGCTAAAAGTATGGCTGTAATCTTGTTCTTCATTATCTTTTTAACCTCCTTTGCTTTTTGTTGAGGTGATATGTCATCCCATATATAAGACTTTTCTTTGGGTGACATTCTCCCATCCCCAACTTAAGCTCATATTAGAACGTTACCTTATTTAAATGCTTTGTGGTGTTCGATGTCGTCGATGTTTTCCATCTTTTTTGCTATCGTAGACGTTTTTTGGCATCTAACCAGGATAGCATGGCTTCGGTTACAGCTTCTCCAACCGTCATATCCCTTTTGGTAGCCTCTGCTTTGAACTCCAGATAGGTTTTCCTATCGATTCCTTTCACGTTTATCTCTGATTCCCTTGGTTTAGCCTTCCGCATAACCTTGTCTTTGGCTTTTTCGAAAAGATCGACCATGTGAAACAGTGGAACGAGGGTTGATATAAAGATTTCTGATGTTATCGCCTTATCACCCTTGTTACATCGCCAATCACTTGCTCATAATTGGGCACACTTGACATGGGCAACAGATTCCCCAGATCCCTTTCATATTCTGCCTTCTTCGGAAACTTCAAACCATCCTCGTCAAACCTCATCCCGACAGAATCCAGTTTCGCCTTGACTAACGAATGATCTATCTTGACATCGTCTTGTATCAAGCACCAAGCATCGAACAGATCTCTCGATGCAGAACGCATCGATAATGCCTTGAGTTTTTCAGCTAGAATTTCCTCTTTAGTCATTGTGAGCAAAAAGAACATCGGCACATCTGGATATTCGGGAGTGATCTGGATCCATCGTGGTTCTTGAATCGTGCCACCGCGTGCACCTATATCCAGTCGTATGGCATTTGTTGACGCCCTGCTCCCGGTAAATCGTGGTCCCTTGAATCGAATCCGTGCCGTATAAGATTCTTCGAACAGCTCTTCTTTGTCAAAACTGAATCCCATGCCGAGGAGTGCGACGTCTTTCAATGATCGATGTACAATTCTCTGTAACGTCTTAGGCTCAAGCGTGCTGTTAAAATCCAAGTCCTCAGAGAATCGTGGGTACTTGTATGCCAGTTTTAGACATGTTCCTCCCTTGAGCATGATCTTGTCAGTGATGCGATAGATGGCATACAAGAACGTGGTTTGCAAGTAGTCCTTCTCTTGGTAATACTGCCCAATGTAATTTTTCCTAGCAAACTCAGCTAGTTGTCTTTTGGTGATCAATATATCGCCTCCTGTTCGATCGAGATGTTCCACCTCAGCATCCATTCCCTATCATAACCGCCACCCTTGGGCCCTGAAGGATCCAGCAGTGAGTACCCTCTTCCAATGTTGTCCTTTAGCACATGTATCAACGATGGCTCGATCGGCAGATCTAACACCTTCGTCAGATACCCAAGCCGCTTGATCAGTGATTTATTTTTCATACGCAACGCATAATCGATGAGCATTTTCACATCGGTCTCCTTCCAAGCGTTGGACAGACACTTGGCAAGTTCAACCATACCGCCAGCATATCTTGGCAGCAGTAACGAGTCGATGAGTGATTTTTCCTTGTCAGCCATGATCATCCCATCCACTCTGAGGTATCCAAAGAAGCGTGATGGCGATAATGTGACAAACCTGATTTGCATCCCATTGTGCTCTATTTTTTGCTTTCGTTTTGTGGTTGCGACGAAAATGGTTAGGGGCAATTGCTCTGTGAACCCATGAAAACTGAGGGCGGTCCAAAAACTGACGTATGCCGGAAAAACTAGGTAGGGGGCAACGCTCAAGATGTCTGGTCCTGGAGAAGGTGCAATTGTCACGTATTTTCCGTTTTCGATCTCTGAGATCAGCCCTTTTTGCTTCATCCGAGAGACCAATTGATAGCATCTCGTTCTTTCCATGCCCATTAGCCTCTCGATATCCCTGGGGCTAAATACCATTAGGTTAGAGGAACGGATCGATTCCAATACCAAAAATTCGCTTTTCGATATTGAACTTTTGGCAATAATTTTGTGTTTTTTCATAGAATATAGTAAAAAGTTCTAAAACTTAAGTCTTTCGATTACATCGGTGGTGCTATCACCTATGAAAAACCCTATATAAAAATTATCTGTAAGGATTATAGGCATCCCTCCTTGTTAACATATAATAGACGCAGACAAGCATTTTTCTGGCTGTAGCTACAATCGCCACATTATGTTCTTTTCTAGCCTTTATCCTTTCATAGAAGTTTCGTATGTACTCATCGTTTCTTATAGCTACATTTGCACACTGAACAAGTATCCATCTCAGCTGTTTTGTTATTCTGCCATGGTATATAGAGTCTCCAGAAGATTTGATTGATGGATTCAAGCCAGCATAGCTAACCAGATTTGTATGGTGCTGGAACCTGCTGATATCAGCTATCTCAGCTTTGATCAGCATGGCTGAGTAGATACCTATTCCAAGCATCGTTATTAGTAGTGACACATCCTCATCCCTGCTTGCCATCTCCATAGCAATCTACCTGATCTATTTTCTCGTTAATAGAATCGAGCATTCTCGCTCTCTACAATTCTTGCATCGTTCTCATCTAGCTGGAGTGATTCCAGAAACCCTTCCAGATTTCCCAAAGAGATTGTATTTAGATCTGATGCCATTTCTTGTTAGAACAGCATGTACCCTGTTCTTCACTCTTGTCTATCCTCGATAAGTGCCTTCCTATATCTAACGAGGGATCTTAGATCCCTTATCAGTTTGCTTGGTATGTGGGACTCAGCGATTAGATTTGCTCTTAGTAGGTGGGCTAGCATCTTGGCATCTAACCTGTCATTTTTAACCTTTGCAGATGCTATTGCTTTTGTCTTGCCAGGATTCACTAGTTTCACATCTGAGTTCTTTTCCATTATCTCATATATGTACATCCAGTTGCTTGTTGCTTCTATTGCAATCTTGCTTCCTTCAAGCTCCTCAGATGTCTTTTCAAGTTCTTCTCTATCTCTATTCTTAGCTCGTCTATTAGCTCTCCTTCTCTGTTCATTATTGCCAGGTAGGAGTATTCGTGTATATCCATTCCAACATATCTCGGACAATCACCTATACACGCTCTTGGCGTAGTACTATCCATCCTTATCCACTCCCCTAGTCAACTTAACGTGCTCTGGGCACATAACAGCCACAGAGGTTAATAAGAATGATAGCCTGATGTCAATAAGATTTTGGTTTTTCATGTAGTCAACTAAAATGTGAGACAGACAAGTTTATTAGAGCCAAAGAACAATGAGAACTTAGGGAACAAAAATGGACGAAATAGAAGCCGTATATGAAAAAGGTGCATTTAGGATTTTGAAGCCAGCGAAGATAGAATCTGATATTGTAACTGTGAAAATATTAAATAGAGACGAGATTCTGACGGAAGAGGACATGGAAGACATCCTTGAGGCCGTGAGCGAAAAGGAAAAGGGCAAGTGCTATAAGTTAGATGAAGTATTCCAATGACTTTTGAAGTTGTCTTTTCACCAAAGAGTTATAAACAGATAAAATCTTTTGATGATGAGCTAAAGGAACGAATAAAGAGAGCAGCTATTGAAATTGGCAATGATCCGTGGCACAGAGGAACAATAAAAGTAAAAGGTTATGAAAACATAAGAAGAAAGAGAGTTGGCAAGTTTCGACTGCTTTATACCACCGACAAACAACGAAAAGAAGTCCTGATAGTAAAAGTAGAAAGAAGAGATGAGACCACATATAAATAGACCTACGTCGCCTAACAGCGGACATACGGCTACGCTTTGCTCCGCCCAAATTGGCTCACTCCGTTCGCCAACTTCGTATGTCCGCAATGCGTTAAGCGAAAGAACTGCTAAACAATCTATAAGTGAAGAAAATGAAATTATCTACAGAAGATGTTGAGCTGTTTTATAGACTGTACCATCCCCTGCTAGTTTATGTCAATAAAAAGTTTAAGATAGTGGAGGGTATAAATTTTCCAGAGGATTTTAAAAAATTTCCTATAGAAGAAATAAACAAACTTAGAGATAAGTTATACGAGCAGCCAGAATTGATCGATTCATTTGTTAGGGAAAACCCCTTAAACTTTTCATCCCACGAACTAAAAATGATTAGCACCTGGAAAAATTTTGTTAAAGGAAGATTCCTTATTTTTCGTTATTTGAAGAATTATACTGTTTTTCTTGATCCAAACGAACCGCCAAAAGCTTATGGAGTTCTTGCACTTAATAGCCCGTTTGAGGAACTTATTGGGCCTTACTTGCCAATAATGGTTGAGGCTGTGCTTTTACCGTTCAAGGATAAAATTATATACGACAGTATCTTTTCCCCGTATTCTATCACTTTTGGTAGTGGGATGCGCCGCAGCTTCAATGATGCTTATCAAGAAGCTAAATCGAGATTTGGGATTATTACATCTCTTCCATTTGCAGCAGAAGAGGTGGAACAAAGCGATTCTGATAAATTAAAATTTTATCTAAGGAGTGAACGTAATCGTGAAATGTACTGGAAGGAAATAGAGGAATTAATTAACAAAGATCCAAGTCTTTTAACGCTTTACCATCAAGAAATGGGTAAAATTCATGCTAGAACATATAAAAAACAGTTGCATGAAATTGGTTTGACTGATGCATGGTTTGCCATACTTGAAGGCATTACCATCGCGAGTGGAGCAACGAAAGATGAGGTCGAACAGATTTTACAACGTATTCTCCCTACTGAGAAAAGGAGTTTTGTCTATATCTTTCAATTAAGGGAAAAATGAAGATGTTCGGGTATGCAGTTCCATCGCCTAACAAAGCGTATCTGGCTGTGTGCCTTCTTCACTCCGCCCAAATTCGCCTTCAGCAACTTCTTTTATCCGCAAAACGTTGTGCGCCATTTCGCCAAGCGCCGAAAAATCCTTTAACCCAGAAACCATTAAAACCGTTTATGCGCGTCGCAATGTACTATAACAACAAAGATGTGCGTTTAGAGGAGATGCCGATCCCGCAAATCGGCCCTGGCGAGCTACTGGTAAAAGTAATTGCCAGCGGTATTTGCGGCAGTGATGTCATGGAGTGGTACCGCATTAAAAAAGCGCCTCTGGTGCTCGGTCACGAGATTACCGGAGAGATCGCTGCGATCGGAAAGGAGGTAAAAAAATACAAAAAAGGTGATAGGGTTTTCGTCTCTCACCATGTTCCATGCAACACCTGTCGTTACTGCATGAGCGGCCATCATACCGCTTGTGAAACCCTACACAAGACGAATTATGATCCTGGCGGTTTTGCGGAATTCATCCGCGTTCCACAACTAAATGTCGATAAAGGTGTGTTTTTGCTTCCCAAAGAAATGTCCTTCGAAGAGGGTACCTTTATCGAGCCATTGGCTTGTGTTGCGCGGGGACAGAGGCTGGCGCGTATGCAACCCGGCCGGAGTGTATTGGTCTTAGGCAGCGGCATTTCTGGATTGCTGCACATACAATTAGCTAAAACACTTGGAGCAGAAAGAATCATTGCGACAGATATCACCGAATATCGCCTTAAAGCAGCGAAAAAATTCGGGGCAGATGCTATCGTACATGCCAAGGAAGATGTGCCAGCTGAAGTGCGCAAGGTGAATGAAGACAAGCTGGCAGATCTTGTGATAGTTTGCACTGGGGCACTTGCAGCTGCTGTGCAAGCGTTGCAATCTGTCGACAGGGGCGGCACTGTTTTATTTTTTGCAGTACCCGGTGTTGATGTTCCTGTTCCGATGAGCGAGCTTTGGCGTAACGAAATAACCCTGATGACTTCCTATGGTGGCAGCCCTAAAGACATCCAAACGGCGATAGAATTGATCCGTTCTAGAAAGGTCAATGTCGAGGATATGATAACGCATAGATTAAGCTTGAAAGACACGGCTAAGGGTTTTAAGCTTGTAGCAGATGCGAAAGAATCTATCAAGGTAATTATTGAGCCACAGAGATAAATGTTAAAGGAGATGGCAAAGTTCGGAAAGAAGCTTGTAGAGAGCGGCTTGATAAGCTCTCATTTTGGCAACATCAGCGTCAGGGTTAGCAACAAGATGATCATAACCAAAAGAGGCGCAATGCTGGATGAGATATCCGATGGCGGCGTTATTGAGATCGATCTGGAAACGCCAAAAAGTTTTGACATGAAAGCTTCAATAGAGGCGATAGTTCACAGGGAGATATACAGGAGCACATCTGCCCTTGCCGTAATCCATGCACATCCTCCATATGCGGTGGCCGAGTCATTGATGGTGAAGGGAAAGAGCATAAAGCCCATGGACTGCGAGGGTCTTTACTTCCTCCACGAGATACCTATAGTAGAAGGCGAGGCGGGTTCAAAACAGCTTGCAGAGTGTGTGGTCGGTGCGCTGCAGGATCGCAAGGGCGTTATAGTAAGGGGGCATGGCACCTTCGCAATAGGGAAAACGTTGGAGGAGGCATACATCGTAACTTCGATGATCGAGCACAGCTGTAAGGTAAAATATCTTTGCTCAATGAGATGAAGGTTCAATTCAAAAGTGAGACTTCACATTCAAATGGCCCTTCACACATACTCACCGCAAAGGCTTTATATTATATTTACACTATACTTATACGATGATCAAGATGTCCAGTAAATCGATCCCAGTTAAGTTACCAGACGAACTGATACACGAGATAGACGAGCTTATAGCAGAGGGGAAATTTTTGAGCAGAAGCGATCTGCTAAGATATGGTGCTAGGCTGATTGTGGGCGTAGAGAGGAGAAAATTGCCGTTGCACACGCTGGCAGAGGAATATGCGTACAAGGAGATCGTATCCAAACTAGAGCGCACGAGAGATGAAGCATAATGCCGGCAATCGACATCGACGTGCTATATGCCTATCTTAAGCCAACTGATTGGCTAAAAGCATCATCGAATGCAATAATCTCGAAAATAGAATCGGGAGTCCTAGACGGATATACCTCAATAATTGCGGTCACAGAACTCGAAATAGTCTCCAAAAGGGACTTTGACGTCTCGTTCTCCAACTCCATCTACGCTAACATTAAAGAGATCAAAAACATCGGGCTCAAGGTGTTAACTGAAGATGTAGTCTCTAAGGCGGTAGGCATCAGGGAAAAGTATGGTCTAAACATTTTCGACTCGATCCATGCGGCAACCGCGCTCCTGAATGACAAAATCGTGATAAGCACAGATGATGTCTTCGACGATGTGAAAGGCTTGAACAGGATCGATCCACGAACAATAGGATAAAAATCGTTTTGCATGGAGGAGATCGAACGTGAAGATCACGAGAGAACAGCTGGCAAGGATGATCGATCATACCCTTCTAAAGCCAGATGCGACCGCTAAGGACATAAAGAACCTTTGCGCTGAAGCCATCGAGCACAATTTCGCATCCGTCTGTGTCAATCCCGTCCATGTTTCCTTGGCTGCGAAAATGCTGGAGGGGACGAACATCAAGGTGTGCACCGTCATAGGCTTTCCGCTTGGGGCGAGTACCCCTAAGACCAAGGCATTCGAAACGAAAAATGCTCTCACAAATGGAGCGCAAGAGGTGGACATGGTGATGAACATCGGCGCATTGAAATCTGGTGATTATGAGGCGGTAAAACAGGATATAAGCGCAGTCGTTGCTGTAGCAAGAGATGCGATCGTCAAAGTGATCCTCGAGACCGGATTATTGACGGACGAGGAGAAGGTGCATGCATGTCGACTTGCCAAAAAGGCCGGTGCGGATTTCGTGAAAACTTCTACTGGTTTTTATGGCAAAGCTACTGTCCATGACGTCAAACTGATGCGAAAGGTATTTGGAAAAGGCATCAAGGCATCTGGCGGAATCCGCACGTACGAGGATGCCGTCGCTCTTGTCAAAGCTGGTGCTACACGAATAGGAACGAGTGCTGCACTTTCGATCATCCAGAACTAAGAGCCCCTTATTAGATGTATCAGCACTATGACGAGAGAGAGTAAAACGTTGCCAGCTATCAGCAGAAGGGCAAACATCAGTGGACTTTTTAGCGATAAAACTTCTATCCAGGAGATCGTCTTCAGATCGTTCCATTCCGTCTCATACCACACCCTTTGCCTACGAATGAAACAGTCAGGCGGACGAAATGCTGAAATGACCTTTGGAACTACTTTTGGACATGCACCAGTAGGAGCATCACATACCACCTTGTAAGGACACTTGAGGGCATGATGACGAACGGCTTGGCTAACTATATCCTTAACTACTTCTTCACTCATGTTCCTCTATAAGATTAATTAATATGATATAGATTTACCTATGTTGATAACTTATAAACCATAACAACCTATATGGTCCAAAGGAGGGAGATAAATCCGGACTAATCACCTCGGTGAGACACTGCTGAGGCAAATTCAGACCAATTATCTTGTCGTGACACTAGCAATATCCGTTGCCATGGCGCTAGTCATGCTTGGGATCGCACTTGGGATCATATACATGTCCAAGTGTGGAAGCCCGATCCATCCAGCCCTCATGCTGATGATCGGAGCGATCTCATTCATCATGGGCTCCGCGTTTTTCGATAGCAGGGGCGCAGATCAGGTTAAGTCATTAATTGGTGGAGGGGTTATTGCACTCTCATCGACATTTGTGATCGTATCGATAGCAGGCAGCGTCATGTACGCTATATATGGCGTCAACGATAGCCCATTCCCCTATAGCTGGGAAACGCTGGTTTCCATGTTGGCGGTTTGTATGGTTGCCTCCATGATCATCTTAGAATTCGTGTTGTATAGGCTCCGCAGTTAACTCGATCGTTATCTCAACATCTCTCGATCGTATCTTTTTTACAAAACCTCGGTCAAGGTGAAATGCAGCCTTATCTGCATGAATCATCAGCGTTCTGCCGCATGTGTATGAGCCCATTCGTCCGACCAGATCGTTTTTGTGCGAAAACGTCAAATTTGGATGCCCACGTCCAATTATCCGCTCGTGTATTTCCTCCGCAATGATATCCACTATGATCTGCATATCAGGCAGTCTTGCCACCTGTTTGAATTGAGGTGAAAGATCCTTTGCGCCCTTATCCGCTGATACGGCTATGATGCAATCCGCACGCTTGGCGATCTCTGCATCCTTGGTGATCTCAAACGTGGTTTTGTGTCTTGCGACGATATTTGGATGCCCACGTGCATATATGAGCTCTCTAGCCACGACTAACTATTTGTATTCTCCGCTCTTATTCATTATGAATGGAATTCGAAGCAGAAAGGACCAAGCTGGTGGAAGGACTTAGATTGTATGGAATAAGCGAACGGATATTAGATGCGATAAAAAAAGTTCCCCGTCATTTGTTCGTTCCTCCCCCCTACAGAGCACAAGCCTATGCTGACCACCCCCTTCCAATCGGTGAGAACCAGACGATTTCAGCGCCGCACATGGTCGCAATGATGTGCGATCTATTGGATCTACGAAGGGGGATGATCGTATTGGAAATAGGCGCTGGTTGCGGATATCATGCTGCAGTTATGGCTGAGTTGGTCAGAGATGGACATGTCTACACGGTAGAGCGTCTTTTCTCGCTGGTGAATTCTGCGAGGAAAAATCTCCAGACCGCCGGCTATTCAAACGTGACAGTCTTTGTAGGAGATGGCACGTTGGGACTCCCGGACCATGCGCCCTATGACCGAATCAGTGTGGCGTGTGCAGCTCCAGATGTTCCTCCCCCCCTGATAGATCAGCTAAAATCCGGTGGAAGGATGGTGATACCCATTGGACGATACTTCCAAGAGCTCTACTTAGTTGAGAAAAGAAATGGAATTATCAAAAAGGGAAAAGGCGGCGTGGTATTTGTTCCGCTAATTGGAAAATATGGGTTTCAAGTTTTGTGAGATCGCTTCATCTACGGTTAGCTCTCCCTTGGCGACTTGCCGCGCCAATCTACGAGAGATGGTGAACCTGCCGTTCGACCGCTTCCGACTCCACTCTTGGACGAGCTGAATTTCTCTTCTAGAGGGTTCGATTTGTTTTTTGTCTACTGGAATCCCCTCAAGATGAGCGATGTTGATTGCCGCCACTATATCAGAAATCTGACCCCTAACTCCTTTTCCCAGACTGGGCGTGGTAAAACTTTCGTCCACCAGCTCCACAGGTACTCCTAGTTTAAGAAGCACATTTATGATCTGCGTTCTCGCAAGACGGGCACCGTGTCCAACCCTGACTATGATATCTTGAGCGGATTTTTCACTTAGAACGTCATGTACGATCTTGTCGATCCTACCAACCGATACCTGATGCACTGATATGACCATGCCATCTCCAATGACAGCGATGCCGGAATACTTGCCTGGATCGATGCCAATTATGATTCTCTCATATTTATGTCTATCAAGCAAACGCTGAGCCCTATCTACGGTCGTAGAGGGTTTTTTGGCAATTATGATCGCATCGGGGTCAAAGTCGATCTCATCGAACTCGTCTTCTGTTGTGATGACCACTCTGACGCTGAGAGGTATCGCCTCCTTTGGAGAGAGCGTTACGAAGTCCAGATTCCGCGCTTTCAGCTCTGCCACAATAGATCGATGAACCAAAAAATCCTCAGTTATTAGTGCGATCTGCCTACGCCTCGTAACCATCCCCAGTATAAAAATGCATATGGAGATACTTAAACTTTGTTACCAGAATGTGTACCAAAATTTTTTTAACATCAGAGAACTATGATAGTTTTTGGCGGGATGAAGCCTACGACGAAACCAAAACCATCGCCTACGGGCGATGGGTGTCGTGTATGAACCTGGGTTAACAACCAGGGAAGGACGCGAATAAATACCTTGGCAGAAAGGTATGACGGGAGACACGTAGGAAAAAAGACCCAAAGAATGAAAAGTCGACGCAAGTTGAAAAGTATTTCGAGGGTCAAGTCCCGCCATTGTATTTATGGGCTCCACTGGTCCAATGTCTTCTGCTTTTGAGCCGAGGCTTCGCTCAAACGCTCTAATGCCTTATCAACCCTATCTACGGAAAAATCATGTTGATCGCAGAGGAATTTTCTGACAAGATCTTCCTTTAGTTTTTGCCACTCGATTTCGTAGGCAGAGGTGACCTCTGGGCAGAGGAAAAACTCTCGGATCACATCAAAATTTTCAATGCCCTCATTTAACTCCGCAAGCGCTCCCTCTATGGTGCCATGCTTTTGGATCAATTTTAACGCTGTCTTCGGTCCTATGCCTTTGATCCCTTCGTTGTAATCGGTGCCTATGAGTATGGCGATGTCTATCAACTGCTCAGATGTAATATCCAACGCATCCAACATCGTGCTCAGCTCGAGCATCTCCGGCTTTACATCGACATATATGCTTTTTCCTGGTAATTTCCTGCGTCCCGTGATCGTCAGATTCCTGACCAGCTTTGGTGCACCAAATAACAGCGCATCATAGTCCTGCGAACCGACGGCATCGGCATCACCGTTGATCACCATGAATGCAGCTTGTGCCTCCCCCTCGGACGGAGCTTGGATGCATGGGACACCCATGTACCCTAGAAGAGTCTTCGCACCCTCGATCATTTGCGCATCCACTTTTGAGGATGCTTGGGCGTATTTGAACGCATCCTCCTCGCCAAGAGCCCTTGCCATGATCCATCGTCTTTCCGCAATGCCTCTTGTCTCAGCCCGCTCCTTGATCGTTCGAGCTTTGAAGTCTGGTGGCTCTCCATCAAACACAAAGATGGGTTTGATGCCAGCCTCGACCAAGTTTGTAGTTCTATACAGAAGCCCAGAAAGATGCGATGTAATGTTCCCCTGCGAGTCCATCAGCGGAGTACCATCTGGCTGGCGAATGATGCTAAGAAATTGATAAAGGGTGTTGTAGGCATCTATGGCTATCGTTTTCCCGAACAACTCTTTTAGTTCGATTTCCTTCTTCTCGACGATATCTCTGAGGTCTACTCCCATGTTTTTCGCCTTAATTACATATGTATAGGTGAATCATAATAGTTGGTGTTAAGTGCCAAGGGTCCAGATAAATAGTTTAGATAAAAATAGTTGGAAAATGAGAGAATCACCGATATGCTCGTCTTGAGAATTCCTCCATTGCCTCATTTACTCTGTTGACCATCATGTTTAACCGGCGCTCCACATCATCCTCAACGCTTTGTATGTTAACTCGTAGCGATCTTTCCTTAGCATCGATCTTATCGTCTATCGCCCTCAGCCTGACGTTCACGCACAGGATCATCGCAGCTAATGCTCCGACCAAGACCATTGCTGACAGTACCACTACTGCATCACCCATGCCATATTGACCAATCCACCTGAACGTGAGCACGAACGCCGACACCACCATCACGATTGAAAATATCAGGTCTTTTGCCTCCATCTGTTCCACCTCATTCGGTAAAGTTTAACTTTGGTCATATTATTACCTTCTCCATGGTATTTAATATAATGGGGTAACAGCTTGAAAAGAATCATGGATCATTTACTGCTCGGCAGCATGGGCGTCTTCCTGTTAGCCGTGCAGGTCGTTGCGCTGTTGCTGGTTAATCCGCTAAGCACCCACCATATACAAGCGTTTGAGAATCCACAATCTCTTTTGAATCCGATATGGTATATGGGCCTGATCTTAGCCTTCACGCTTTTGGTGCTTTGCATCATAAAACTGGATCTAAGATGGGTCATCCATCTCATCATCTTGCTAGCCGTGGCATTCACATTGTATCTTGTATTCTTTGTGATGCTCTCTATGATCGCACCGCCCTTTTCTTCCATCGGCTCACTTACGCTGACGACAGCGCTCACGCTCCTACTGTATAAATATCCGGAGTGGTACGTCATTGATCTCACTGCCATCTTGATCGGTGCTGGGGCGGCTGCTCTGTTTGGGATCTCGCTTGCAATCGTGCCCGCGTTGATCTTATTGATCGCGCTAGCGATATATGATGCCATCGCAGTATACCAGACAAAACACATGATCATGCTTGCTGAGGGCATGTTAGAGCTCAGAGTTCCGATCTTGTTCATCATTCCCAAGCGCAGGGGCTATTCGTTTTTGGAGCGAACTCCAAAAGGGGAAAAAGACGCCTATTTCATGGGATTGGGCGATGCAGTAATGCCCTCCATCCTGGTAGTATCTGCTAAAGCCTTCATCCCAAATGGACTCGTTAACCTTCCAGCCCTAGGCGCCATTATTGGATCGCTGGTGGGGTTTGCAGCGTTGATGTTCATTGCCAGGGAGAGACCACAAGCTGGTTTGCCGTTCTTAAACACGGGCGCCATAATAGGATTTGTGATCGGATATTTTTGCAGATATAGATGGATGATTAAGTATATATTTCTCTATTAATCATTATAATATGGTATCACCATGGAACTTACACCTGTCCAAAGACAGATTATTACGGCTTTGATAAACCTATTTCGGCAGAAAAATGCAGCGGTGAAAGGTGAAGATATCGCTGAAGTCATCGGCCGCAATCCTGGCACCATTCGAAATCAGATGCAACCATTGAAAGCACTTAAACTCGTGGAGGGCGTTCCGGGACCGAAGGGCGGGTACAAGCCGACTGGGAGTGCTTACGAAGCCCTTAGCATCGATGAAGTGGAGGAGGAGGCGATAGTTCACATCTATCGAAACGGCATCGAAGTGAAGGGTGCAACGGTCTCAGATATCGATTTTACTAGTCTAAGACATCCAGTCTTGTGCCATGCAGCCATAAAGGTTCTTGGGGACATACATGATTTCGATACAGGGGATAAAATCCAAGTCGGACCCACACCAGTGAACAAGTTGATGATCAGGGGTGAGGTATGTGGAAGGGATGATACCGATAACGTTGTATTGTGCAATATCACCGAGATGGTCTCGTTGCCAAAAAAACCGATCAAAGAGTACATATCTAAGAAACTTCTCTACGTAGAAGCCAACGCCACTGTACAAGAAGCGGCACATGCATTGATCGAACAAAACATTCATGGTGCCCCAGTGAGGGAGAAGGACAAACTTGTTGGAATCGTCACGTTCAAAGATATCGGAAGGGCATTAGCAAATGGAAAAGTTCGATCCAAAGTCATGGATGTCATGGTCAAGGACATCATATCGATCGACGGCGACCGACCACTCGATGAAGCGATCAAGGTCTTAGATAAGTATAAGATAGGGCGGCTGATGGTGACTGAGAGAGGAGAGGTGATAGGAATCATCTCAAAAACGGACATTCTTAACGAACTAGCGGTGTACTAGTGGGAAGAAGGGGCGCAGACCATCAGCACGAGGGTCAAGCAAGACGACAAAGTTTTATATAGATTGCTAGTGGTGGGATACATGGGGATTATGATGACCGAAATCCAGACCGAGCAGATCATCAAGGAACTACAACAAGACCCAGAGGTCTTGAACAGGGTGTATGCCCTTTACCTCCTAGAAACACATCGAGGATGCCTCAAAGACAAGAAACTGGAAAAACTGTCAGACGATGAGATGATCTCCTGCTTTGCAAAGAAAAAGGGATTCGAATTATAGCTCCCCTAAGCTCTTAACCACAATCCTGCCCTTGGCCTTGCTTTTGAGCTCAACATCCTCTGTTACAAGGGTGCAACCGCTCTTCTCAGCTATGAAAAAATGCAAAGCATCCTTCAAATGAAGTTTAAGCTCTCTTGACAGTATCTTAGCTTGATTCCAATCCTCAGAAGTGACTTCAACAATGGTCAGTTTTTCAACGAGCAAAAACTCTCTTAAGTAGGTATCGATTATCTCACCTCGCGATAATCTCGTCTTTCGTGAGAGCTCGTGAATGGTTAGGTCTGAGATGACGAGATAATAGGTGCACCTAATGATCTCTTCTAAGACCTTCCCCAGCTCGCTCAAAAAGAGGCACAAAGCCCTTCATCTCTTGCTGCCAATAAGCAAGAAAGATATTGGTGTCAAGATAAAGATTAGACATCTAAAGCAGCCCAGAGCGCTGAAGCAAAAGCAAGTCCTCTGTATCCAACTTTTCACCTTTTCTAAATTGATCATATATCTCTTCGGCTTTTTTCCGAGCCTCAAGCCTCTTTTTATCCTCTTTATTTTCTCGGCTCTTTCTCTTTAAGCTGGCGATTAGCTTATCAAAATCACGAATCTCTTTTTGTGTCTTGATGAACCCATGATGCATTTCATCAGCAGTTTCTTGCGCCTTTACGAACTCCTTATGCACAGCATCTGCCTCAGCCCTTATCTGGTCAACCTCCCTAAACGTAGCGATCATTTTTTCGTGTTGTTCTTGAGCCAAATTTGCGTACTCCGTCACTTTCTCATGATATTCAGAGGCGTGATTCCAGAGGGTTTGTGCCTCTTCCAAAAGCGTTTTGAGCTCTATATTTTGCTCCAACTGCTCCTTTTTCTTCAGATATTTTTCCTGCAAAGAGGAGATCCGCTCAACCAATTGGCGCTCTTTGTCGATGCTCAGCACTTCCGTCTGTTGTCTAAATTCCAACTTATCGATTTCTCGCCTGAGTTCATCGAGCGATGGCCCACTTGCATTGCTCTTTTTGCGCAATTTGTCCAATCGAGCGTAGACCTTGTTCGCTTTTTCGTTTAGTTCATCTCGCTTGGCTTTATGCTCGCTTACCTTCTCGTTATATTCGTCCCTCTTCTTTTTGTACGTTTGTGCAGCGATCACCAGTTCTCTTGCTTTCTGGTTAAGCTCGTCCCTTTTCATCGATAACTTAGATGCCTTCTGGTTGAGTTTATTTCGCTTTTCTTTGAGTTTTTCCGCTTCGCTTTTCAACTTCTCCTTCTTTTCTTGTAGTTCTTCTAGCATGTCCCCTCTTGGCTTAGGTAGTAGAGGGATGATTGTTGCCAGGTTCTTCTGAGTTATCACCACATCTGCAATGTCGCGTAACACTGGATTCGGGCTGAATGCTATCGAGAGTCCAGCGTCCTTAAACATGTGTAGATCGTTTGCTCCATCTCCCACGACCACACAGTCCTTGGCCTCTAATCCCTCTGATTTTACGATTTCCGCAAGCACCAATTCTTTGGAGTTTCGCTCCATCAAAGGTCCTGTCACCTCTCCGGTTACAACCCCGTTTTCTATGACCAGCTCATTAGCAACGACCCTATCAAGACCGAGCTTTTCTCCGACCTTTTGCGCAACAACCATAAAACTTCCAGAGATCATCGCTGTCTTGTAGCCCATGGATTTTGCTTCTTTGATCAATTGCTCGGCACCTCTCATGATCGGTGCGCTCTCTGCTATTTTGATGACATCTGTTTCAGGCAGATTCTTGAGAAGTCGCACCCTGTCTCTGAGAGCGGTTCCAAAATCGATCTCGCCCTGCATCGCCTTTCGGGTGATTGCAGCAACCTCTCCACCAACACCAGCAGCTTTAGCAAGCTCATCGATTATTTCAGCATCGACGAGAGTATTATCCATGTCAAATACGATTAGCACACCATCACCATCAAAGCAATAATAAACACGTTGGTGCTCTCTCTTTTCAGATGTATCACATCCTTTTTAACCTTTTCCATCACAAGATATATTGATTGGGAATCCAATTAACGATGAAATGCTGAGGGATCAGAATGGGGAAACTTGTCATCATAACAGGAGTGCCCGGTGTAGGAAAATCCACTGTGGTACAACTTGCATTGGAGCAGATCAAAGAAAAATATGAGATGACGAATTTCGGAGATTACATGTTTGATGCTGCCAAGGAGGCTGGGCTGGTAGAACATAGGGATGAGATGAGGACAAAGGTGCCCCTTGAAAGTTATAAGATGATACAGGAGCTGGCTGCTGAGAAGATATCAGCCAAAGCAAAGGAGATGAACATCATCGTAGATACGCATTTAAGCATTCTCAAGCCCCAAGGCTATTATCCTGGTTTACCACATAGCGTGCTCAAAAAACTGCCGCTGGATCTGCTCGTTGTGGTCGAATCCAGCCGGAAAGATATCATGGCCAGAAGACGAAAGGATACGGATGTCCGAAAAAGGGAGGAGCCGATCATGGAGCAACAGCGTCTCAATCGAATGTATGCAGCTGCATGCTCCGTCGTCACAGGTGTTCCCGTATTTGTCTTGAAAAACGAACAGGGTAAAGCAAGGGAAGCAGGAGACAAACTTAGAATGGTGCTGGAAAGGATATGATGTCAACGGATATCGATCTTGAGAAGATGGTGGAAAAGATCACTAAATTTATCAGGACCAACGTTGAAAATGCAAATGCTAAAGGTGCAGTCGTAGGGCTAAGTGGCGGCATAGATTCCAGCGTCACAGCTTTTCTTTCCGTCCGAGCGGTCGGCAAGGAAAACGTTTTGGGCATCTTGCTCCCAGAAAGGGACGTCACCAAGGCAGATGATATCTGCGATGCTCTACGAATAGCAAGCCTGCTCGGCATCGAGCATAAGATCATTGAAATTTCCGGGATCCTAGATGCCTTTGCATCTATCATCCCAAACTATGATCCCAACGCAAGAGTGTGTAATGGTAACCTTAAAGCGCGCACAAGGATGTGCATCCTCTATTATCATGCAAATCTGCTAAATCGTCTCGTGATCGGGTCTGGCAATAGAACTGAGATCCTCTTGGGCTATGCGACAAAATACGGTGATGCTGGTGTGGACATACTTCCGCTCGGAGCGCTGTACAAAACGCAGGTCCAAGCGCTTGCAAAGCATCTTAAGATCCCAGAACAAATTATCCAAAAAGCACCCTCTGCTGGTCTGTGGAGAGGTCAGACGGACGAGGAGGAATTGGGAATTTCATACGAATTGGTCGATGCCATTTTGACGAAACTGATCGATGAAAAGAAGAGACCTATCGACACAAAAAAAGAACTGGATATATCAGAAGACGTTATAGAGCGCGTAATCAAGCGCGTTGAAGAGAACAAGCACAAAAGGGAGATGCCGCCCATACCAGATATCAGATAATTTGTGAATTTCCACTTTCACCCCCAACAGTAAGATATATAAGTAATATGGTAAAACATAAAAATAGGTATGTAAGATGACAAGTGTAAAAATGTCTACAAAAGGACAAATAGTTATACCCACTGAGATCAGAAAGAAACACGGAATAAAACCAGGGGACGAGCTCGAAGTTCTCGACTTCGGAAAAGAGATCGTCCTGACCCCGGTTGCAAAGGATGCAATTAAATATGCAAGGGGATTGATAAGCTTTAAACGCCCGGTTTCTGAGATGCTCTCAGAGGTGAGGAAGGAAGAACAAGAGTTTGAGAGGAAGAAATTAGGAAGCTTACGGCGATGATTGATGAGAGATACGCACTCGATACTTTTGCAATCCTGACATATTATGGTGGAGAAGATGGTGCTGATGCGATAGAAGAGCTATTGATTAAAGCTAGGAGCGAAGGGGTAAAATTATACATCAACTACGTTAATTTGGGAGAGGTCTATTACATTATTTTCAGAGAAGAGGGCGTTGACAAGGCAAATGAAGCTGTGGCTTTGATGAAAAGATGGCCCATTGAATTCATTTGCGCTGATGAGCGGATTTCGCTAGTTGCGGGGAGAATTAAAGCGATCCATCCTATTTCCTATGCTGATGCTTTTGCTGTCGCTACGGCTGTTAACATGGGGGCAAAGGTGGTTACTGGCGACCTTGAGTTCAGGGCTGTAGAAGATGTCGTCCCGATTTTCTGGATCAAGTGAAAATGATATCAAGGATGGATATGTTAGAAAAATGCATAATGTGTGGTAAGAAACTGAAGAGGGGAAAAGTAGATTACGAGATCTGCGGCATCAATCTAGGAAAGTTTCCAGCAGACGGCTGAAAGAATGACGGAAGCTGCTAAGAAAGCTGGCGTTTTTGGGATCGCAAAAAAGACGAGGGTCAGCTATACCGGAAAATCATTAATGGTGCGCATACCCAAGCAAATAGCAGAGTTCGCAGATTTGAAAAAAGGGAAAAGAAGTCGAAATATTTCCTGAAAGCAAAAAGAAAATTTCAGTGAAACTTCTGGATTGATCAGGACCTACTCAAGACTTTCTCAAACAACCATTCGTATTCTTGTGGTTTCGTGAGAAAACCCAACAATGATGGGTCTTCTCTTATAAGCCCATACATTTCCTTGTTTTTCCTCAGCCCAACCTCTGAGAAGTTTGTTGGCCCTAGAAACCGCAGCTCCGGAACATTTCCGTAATTTTCATTTTTTACGAACCCGGTAACCAACTCAAAGTATGCAGCCCCTCCCTTTTCTTTTATGGGCTCATAGATAGATGAAAAATCGCGAGCAACCCAGTTGCACATTTTCAGCTCTTTGTTGGAGGGATTTATGGTCACATGACCATAACCAGGTGGTATGATCACCTTATCCCCTCTTTCAGCCTTGATCAGTACAACGTCCATAACATCATCGCATTTTTGCAATAGATAATGTGCTTCTCCCTCAAGCACTTCATAGACCTCGGCATATGACAGTTTTGCTCCTGGTACGAGGGGGTGATAATGTCCAGCCGTTTTCACATACTCCACGCCTAAAACACGTGGCGGGATGATCGTAATATCATATCTCAGACCATTTTTCTTTATGATCGCTTCGTCCCTTCTGCTCAGGGACAGATCCCTATACATATAATATAGGTCAAAATTTCCAGCGCTCTTCAGCCATCTTTTATCGTAGATGACCCCTTTCATGTCATCTAGCCTTCTTATGCTTGGCTCTGCTATCTTGGTTCCAAATTCTAATATCATGCTATATACACTGACGTATCGATTCTTATGCCATCTCGGATCTCGTACTTGATGAGCTGCGTTGGCGCAGGAAATGTGCCCCGCACCTTGGGAATTAGGAGAGTGCTGCTCACCATATCCCCATCTCTTCTAGTCTCAATGTCAAAAATCACATCACATGTGTTGCTGATGCTTTTCATGATCTTTTCGTCATGAACACCCTTCAAAACATATAAGTACGAGATGCTGTCCGTTTCCTTGGTTATGTCATATATCAGGTCGACCAGTTCTTTCATCTTGCTGTAGCTGATGTCCTGCTCCAAAAAGAAGGAAAAGGTATCGATCACACAAGTGAAATCCTTGACCTTTCTTAGCTTACCAAGCTCGTTCGTAAAGTGGTCTATGACCTTTTCTCCTCCCTCATGGTATTGCCCATATATGTCGATGAAATTTATGTCATCCGTCTTCAGACCGAAGTCGAGTATATTTTGTTTTATGTATTTTGGGCTCCTGTCAGTTGCGAAATAATATGCTCTCCGTGCTGCAGCGAAGTGGTATAGAAAGATCTCAGACATCGACTCTGGGTTTGCGCAGAAAAATACCACTGAACCTCTTGGCAGGCCTCCATGCAGATACAGGTCCAGCATATCGATGCCTGTGCTTTTTTTCTGCCCCATGTGTATCACATTTGTGCCATTGCCTATTTGAAAGTATTGTTCAGATGAACAGCGTAAACACCAGATATGCTAGGGAGACCATTATGATCGAGTGCTTTAGACCTGAGAGGACGTTACCTTCCCCCATCTGTCCTGCGATCAGACCAGAGCAAAAACCTTGAATTACACATGCATGGAAGAATATCCTATTGAACAGAGCGATGTCAAAGGCTCGCATGAACTCTGCTCCACTGACACCGGTCCGTTCAGCGCCGGCCATTACCGGCAAGAACGTTCTGGTCATAGTCGCGATGATGAATAAGAACACGAAGAATGCCATGTAGACGATGACCACGTATATGATCATCTGACCAAATCGCTCCTCCTTCAACACCTGATGAGATGCAGCATCCCTTGCTCCCACAGCTAGCACATCCTTTGTCTCCCCGCTTGCTCGATTCGCTTTGGTTATCAACGTCACTATGCGAGAAACAGAACTTGTCTTTATTCTGTTTCCAAATCGCTTAAACGCCTTCTCGATCTCCATGCCCCATTGTACGTCCCTCCACATCTTCCTGATCTCAGTGCCAAGCGCTCCTAGGCTTGATTTCGCTATCAATTCGATGGATTGTGTTAACGTCAGCCCACTTTCATTTGCACTTGCCAATTTTTTCAAAAAATCAGGCATCTCATCAGCTATCTTTTTCTCTCTTCTGGCGGAGAGCTCAAAGAACACCGCCAGAGGGAGCAAGACTATGAGCAGCGTAAATACGATGTAGTCATCTATCACACTGATCGCCGTGCTGATATCCCTCATCTGACCCATATGGAGGAATAATTCGATGATGAAAAATACTATTCCGACTGGCACGCTAATATATAAAGCACGCAAGGGTTTTTCATATAGACTTCTGAGGGGGTTTTCCAAAAACTTTTTGAATTCGATGGTTTTTCTTCCTTTTTCAAGACGCTTAAATAGTCTTTCTTCCTCCTCCCTCGGTTCTTCTGTGCTTTGGGCTCTGTACTCTTCCATTTCCTTAATCTCAAAAAGCGTAACGCCTTTCTCGATCTCTGGACTCATCATGCTGATGAGAACGATGAACATGGCTGAGCCTATTGGTATGACTGCATAGATGATTATGTAGAGGATCGTCATGGGACCAGGACTCATCGTAGCCATCACGGTGTACATGACCATGATGAACAGAGGCCCGGCGACAAAAGCAGTCACATATGATTCAGCGATCAATCCAAGCGCCTCTAAGAATCCCCGTTGGCTCCTGACCGCCCTTTCCAAGTACTGCTCTGACTTGTCGCTTAGGTACGTGGTTATGCTGCCACCACTATCTATTACCGACAACAAATTGTCAACTAGGTCTTGAAAGTTCTCAGATGGTGATGTCTCGCTCACATTTTGGATTGCGGTCCTTAGGTCTTGACCAAAATAATCCATGTTTCTTATGATCATGCCTGCTTCCTTCGCCACCTCTCCGTAGGCAGAGGACTCACTCAATGATCTGAATATGTCAATGATGTTCAATCCGCCCTTGCTCAAGGCATACATGAACGTAGCAGCATGTGGTAGTCGTATGTCTATCTTGGTCTTTCTTTCCCCAGCTTTGAACCCAGGAATGGCTAGCATGATAAGATAGCTTATGAACCCGAATAAGATCGCCAGCGATGCTACTAGGAAGATGGCAAAAATCGTCTCCCTGTAATCTAGCGTCCACCACAGATAGGGAGGAACTGTGAATTTGAAGATTCCCTTGGGAACGCCGATCGTGTACATGAAAGCAAAGAAGATCGCTAGGCCCACAAGCGCACCCACCAGACCAGTGATCAGCGAATATAGCATCGCTCTCGCGACATACATATCATAAGGAGTTGCGATTCTGGCTTGTCGCAAATTTTTCTCTAAGGCATGGTACTTCTCCTCATTTTTCCTCACCCTCGGACCAAGCACCCTAAATGCAAATCTACCAATTGCGTCCATAGAACTCACTTTAGAATGTTTTGCTTTCTATCATTTCCATTACCCTTTCGGGGTCAATGTAATATGCTTGTATGATATCCGTAATCTTCTTGAAATCCTTGATTTTGTTTTCGACCATGTACTCCAGGATCGTTTGCCTGTTTTCCAGTTCTTTTTTCAATTCCTTTTGAGTCCACCCTCTTCGTCGCTTGATTTCCTCTAGAGCCAACGACTCGCCAACTTTGTCAAACCCGTCTGTCATCGGGTTCCATACAAAAATATCCACGGTCTTGAGTTTTTTTGTGTCTGGATCGATTTCGGTTAGCTCTGCTATTCTGTCAACACGCCTGACGCGCCTATCTCCTATATATGTTTGGATCTGAACGCATACTATATCCAATGCCTGTAGCATCGTTCTCGGCACATTGATCGGCTCACTCTCCAACCGATGGACTACTGATGGTACGGAGTCAGCATGCATTGTCGAATAAGTGGTATGTCCAGTGGACATTGCCTGGAAGAGTACTATGGCTTCACTACCCCTAACTTCGCCGACAAGAAGATATTCTGGTCTTTGTCTTAGCGCGGCTCTGAGCAACTCATACATGCCCACTTCGCCCCTTTCTTCTCCAGCGAACGATTCCCTGGTCACTTCAGCGATCCAGTTGGGATGGGGTAGTTTTAGTTCTCGAGTGTCCTCTATCGTTACGATCTTTGATTTTGGTGGGATGAACAAGCAAACTGCGTTCATAGAAGAGGTCTTTCCACTTGCAGTACCACCAGCGAAGATTATGCTCTTGTTGTTCTCACTGCACAGCCATAGATATGCCATGCATTCTGAGGAGAACGTGTTCCAGTTGATAAGGTCAACGGGCGTGATCGGAATCTCTTTGAATTTCCTGATCGTAAATGTGCTTCCCTTCGTTGTGATTTCCCTTCCAAGCGATATCTGTATACGTGATCCGTCCGCCATTGTGGCATCGATCAGGGGGTTAGCTATAGAGATGTGTTTTCCACATCGCTGCGCCAACCTGATGACAAATGAGTTCAGTTCCTCCTCCTCAAAAACGATGTTAGTCGCTATGCTTTCATAGTTTTTATGATACAAGAATACTGGAGCATTCGGTCCATTACACGATATATCTTCTATAAAAGGATCATTCATCAATGGGTCTATCCTTCCGAATCTGATGTAATTCCTCTTTAGGAAATATAAGATTTTGGCAAAAGACCTGGGGTCTATCTCTTTGACATAGTCCCTCAGAATTGTTTTTGCGTTCTCGGTCAGCACTTCTTCTCTGTCCGTTGTCTCTCCAATGTCTTCAAGTATCAGCACATCTTGCAAGCGTTCATGCAATTCTTCCAACAGCTCTCTCTCAAATGGAGTTAGTGCTGGCTCAACGACGTTATACAGATATTCGTGCTTCTCTTCATTAAATAAGATCGTGATGAATGCATATGGCTCCACCACCCAATATCGTTCTACTTCCTTGTATCCCTCTACTCCTCTAAAAATGGCAATTGGCTCTTCCTCGAAGTCGTACTCTTCTGCAATTTGTGTCTCGCTTAGCTTGCTTGGCAAGCTCTTGATACCATCCAGTACGGCGCTGAGTTTTTTTCCAGCTTTTTTAAAGTCAAACATCTCGTTCAACGTTTTCGCCCTTTTTTCGAGCATGCTCTTAAATCGGCTATACATCGTCAATTCTAAACTGTTTTGATGCCTAATAAAACCTTTTTAAGCATCAAGGCGATAGTTGTATGATAATGAGGAGCGAGTTCTCAAGATGTGAAAATGCAGTCGAGACACCAATAGGAATGATATTGGTGCTTACAATCATGACGACTGCGATCGCCGGAATTTATGCCGTAGGGGTGCCATTGATCAGGGATGCTCAGCACAACGTGCGTATACAAAGCATGCAAAACGATTTTAAGATCCTCCAAGCAGATGTCAATGAGCTAAAAGGACCTTTACCGGGGGAGGGACCATCAAGGATCACCACGCTAAACATGGGCGGTGGATCGATTACGGTAATGCCAGATGCTCCTACCACGAAGATACAGGTGAATTATGTGAACGATACTAGTGATTATTATGTATTCGATGACCCCCTAGATGTTGGAAACATCAAATATGCCCTAAGGGACGACACCATCATCTACGAAAATGGGGCAGTAATCACAAAGTATGCAGTCGGCGAGATTATGATCTCACGACCAAACATGTTCATAACTCCAAGCATAGGAAATAACATAACGGTAATGTTGCATATGATCAAATTCTCTGGAAGCCTCTCTTCGGTAGGTGGTGGAGTTACATCTGTCTATTCAAGATTCATGGAATTTGACAATTCCTCTGATTTCAAGAATAAACCCGTAGCAACTACTCTCTACCAAAACGTTAATATCACGATTACTAGTGAGTATTATCAGGCGTGGGCCAATTTCTTTGAAAACGAGCTCAAAAATGCTGGGTTGAGCAGTCCGTCCCAATACAAAATTACTCAATACCCGACAACGAAGCAAGTGGTTATCAACATTTACGGCAAAACAGCTGGTGATGATATTTACCTTTCCGTACACGAAACCATCATAAGATCGTCGGTGAGTTGATGACGAATATATTTCATGACCAATCTGCCCAAGCCCTCCCAATTAGCTACATCCTAACTTTTACGCTTTCCGTGGGGCTACTGGTGATTGTGATCATATCTTACCAGGTAATGGTGGCTGGCACCTCAAAACAAGCGATGAGAGTAAGCTATGCTGACATCGGAAATGATGTTGCAGGAACCATCGCCGACATCTATCTCACTGCCTCAGCGGGCAGCACCGGAAATGTGACCAGAACGATCAGGATTCCCACAGAAGTGGCTGGAGAGGGGTACATAATCGAACCATCCGATTCGCCGTTTACTACTGAGTATAACCCGAATGAAGCAATCAAGATATCGGCAGAACATGCCAATGTCGTCGTATACGTTCCGCTCAGCAACATCGATCAAAGCATCGATGTCTCTGGAAAAGCCTACAGCGGTGCTGGGGAACTCAAGGTCGAATACGACATAAATAAAACAATTACCTTGAGCTAAGGAATAATTGAACATGAGACGAGAAACCGATATTTGGGATGAGGGCGTCATCAGCATAGACTTTGCCGCTGCCATAGTCCTCTTTTTATTCGTTTTCTTCTTCGTGTTCTATTCTCTTTCTGGCGCGATAACACCATATGAAAGTGAGTATAACAGGATGTATCCGATCGCAGATCGAGTTGGCGGGATATTGATAAAAGATCCTGGGTTTTGGTCAAATGGAACGGACTGGGAGGATCATGTTGATGATATCAAAAGACTTGGATTTGCTATGAACGATGATGCACACAATCTATTATCGATATATAAGCTTGATGCAATGATGACAGGGCATAATAGCACTCCATATCCTTCAGATTTCAACTATAATGATACTACTGGGCTTCCTTTCTGGGAGTTGAGCGAAAGCTCAGCAAACTATTCCAGCGCTAAGAACGCATCCGGCGTTCCATCGGCAAATGAGTTTTACATGCAGATTCGTCCGATAAATGATACCACGCTGTCTACAACTAATCTCGGTCTAGCAAATACCAATTCCACAAATATTCCCCCAAGCATGGGTGACGTGGTAAAGATCGAAAGGGGGGTATTTATCAAAGGTAACGAGAGCGGTGGATGGGTCTACGTAAAATATGAAGGAAAAGTTGTTGGATACAAATTAATAATATGGATGTGGTGAGATGGGCAAGGATTTCCTCCAGAACCATGAAGCTCAGATGTATGCAATAGAGGCGGTGCTTGTAGCCGGGATGATGATCGCTGCCCTTTTCTTTGTTGTAGCATCCATACCTCCAGACGTCACACCTGCTCAGGATTTTGCAAAGGTTCAGCTGAAAAGATATGGTCAGGATGTGCTCATGCTCTTTTCATATAAGGACATAAAAATAGCTGTGGGCTTGCTTGAGTACACATTGTATAGGGAGTGGAATGATCGAATCAGTGGTGACACTTCCACTTTAGAGCACAAGTGGTATCATGACCATTATATTACAGCTTCTCCTGAAAAACAAAATGAAGGTCTCACGACGTATTATGGCAATCAAAACTGGACGACCCAGTATCTGGTCATGATCGGAGATAATGATGATCTATATGATGGAGAGGGGGAAATACTCACTTCATACTTCGCCCTTCAAGGTGCTACAACTCTGGGGTGGCTGTGGCCAGAAGATAACGGGACGCTGTACAATCTCATGCCGTTTACTTCTGGGGAGAAGTGGAAAGTAGAAGAGTACAATTCAAATTCAATAACCTTCGAAGAAGATTCAAAGAAAGAAGGCGATTACACCGCCAACATGGTCTGGTTTGAGGATGACAAGGGAGGAGTCTCAAATCCGGTGATCGTCTGGGTGGATAAGAGGGTGGAAGACCATGATAGAGTAGTCACCTTGAACGTGAATGAGTCTCAAGGGGAGCTGAATGAAACGTTGCAGTTTGCAGAGATCGGCCAGGGGCAATATGTCGTGGTTAATACTCCCTCTGGCCCTGATGAAAGATTCCACGTGATAGGTGCGAGTGGTACTGAGATTAAAGGGGTGGGATCGGATAAGGGTGTCGCTGTTACCAAATTGGCGACAAGAAAGTACAAGGTCACTTTCGATAAACCCGCGAAAGGGGGCTACTCAATACACTGGGGTCCAGGATACTCGTACCGATGGTCAGACCCAGTTTTCGTCTTGGTCGGCAAACCAGGTCTGGCAGTAGGTGAGCTTATAAGCCCGCTTGAAGCTGTCTTCTTCGACTCAGGATTCAACCTCACTGCCCTTAACGATAGACTTCATAGCTACTTACCAGAGAACGTTGAATATAACCTATACTTCCTCAACGGCAATGGAACGATCGCCCATAGTTATGAGGGTGAGATGAAGATCATTAACGGAAATCCTGCTCCAGGGGCAGTTGTAGTGAGCATACCAGTGTTCGCAACAGCTGATGGCTCCACTTACGACACATATACCGTAAAACTGGTGTTGTGGTACAAATGATGAAAGATGAGCAAGCGCAAATGATCATACTCGCAGGAATCATCATAGCAATTGGAATAGTGCTACTTGCCATCATCGTTAACACAGCTGCCCTTTCTGGCGAAAGAACGATCAGACAAGAGCTCAGCGATGTGAACTATGATTTTAAGTGCCTGAAAGATACCTATGGAGATGTCCTGAAAAGAGCTGCAAGCGAGTCGGGTGGCAATCCTTTTGATGCAGCGAACTATCCGAAATATGAGCAACAGCTCATCGAGATATGTGCATCTGAGGGATATGCCCTGGCATTTGATAATCGCACTTATGCCGGCACCAATGCGACCGTGACCATAACCTTTTCAGATGGTGAGACGACATATATCGAGACCAAGACCTATGAACTTGGGTGAACATGAACCTGATAGACATATTAAAATGGAAGGAATACCTTGTCGAGAAGTTAGAGAAAAAGGAAACTTGGGTGGCCTTAACCAAGTTTTTCGCTCCGTTTGGCATTGCAGGCATCGTTGCCCTTGCGATAATTTTGACAAACTATTTGAAGCTCGGCGGTGTGATGCTCAGCTATTTCTTCCCACCTACAGCGCTGTTGGGTAGGGTATGGGCGATACCCTTAGGTTTGGGATTGGGTCTAAACGTATGGGCAGTCATAGGTGCGATCGTATTCGTGGATGCAGACACCAGCCTGTTTATGGTATGGAACTTTGACCTTGCCATAAAAATCCCATTTCTCGGGGAGTTGATCTTGAGAGCAGAGATGAAAGGACATGAGAGTTTGGATAGATACCCTTGGATACGGAGATTGGCCTTTGTAGGCATCGCACTTTTCGTGGCGGTCCCCTTCCTTGGAACCAATGCTGTGATCGGAGCCATCATAGGAAGGATCATTGGTATGAAGCCATGGTATACGTGGTTAGCAGTAGCGATCGGCTCGATTTTAGGATGTGTATTTGTCGCAATTCTGGCTTATGGAGTCCACCTACTCATCCCCATATGAATCGAAGGGCTCCACCCTGCTCCATTTCGAAGGAAATGCGAGCTGTTTCATTCCCCAAAGGAAATGCGAACACTCACATTTCTCCGAAATGTGAGCACCCACAGATCTTCGATCTGTGGTTTTTCAAAACCCAGGGTTCAAAGGGACGAATTCAGGATGCGAAGCATCCGCTTCGCCATTCAAGTCCCTTGGAGCTCATAGGATGATGTCGATGTCGAGCTCCTCTGCTAACTCCTTGTATCGATTTCTTATCGTGACTTCAGTCACGCCTGCTACATCTGCCACTTCTCTTTGCGTCCTTCTCTCTCCACAAAGAATGGATGCGATGTAGATTGCGGCTGCTGCAACCCCAGTAGGACCTCTTCCAGAGGTCAGCTCTTTCTCCCCAGCCTGTCGTAGGATCTCGACTGCCTTAGATTGAACGTCCCCCTTCAAATTTAGACCTGAGGCAAATCTTGGAACATAATCTATGGGCGAGGTTGGTATGAGTTTAAGTCCAAGCTCCCTAGATACAAATCTGTACGTGCGCCCGATCTCCTTTCTGCCAACTCGTGAGAACTCTGAGATCTCGTCCAATGTCCTGGGCACAGAACACTGTCTACAGGCTGCATATAGTGCGGCTGCTGCAACGCCTTCGATACTGCGTCCCCTGATCAAATTTTGGTCCACCGCCTTCCTATAAACAACTGCAGCCGCCTCCCTGACATCTCTGGAAAGTCCCAATGTAGATGCGAGCCTATCTAATTCTGATAATGCAAACGCTAAGTTACGTTCGGTTGCGTTGCTTACTCTGATTCTACGCTGCCATTTTCTCAGTCTATACAACTGAGCTCTGCTCCTCGATGATAGCGATTTACCATATGAATCTCTGTTTCGCCAGTCGATCATCGTTGACAATCCTTTGTCATGTATGGTGTTGTGCAAAAATATGCCGCCCAGACCGCCAACGAAGTTCTCGTAGTTTGGCACTGACAGATCATATGCGTATTCACTTGAGGCTTTGACATTTTTCTTGCTCGTTATTCTCAGGAACACGAGTGGTGCTGTTGCGAGCTTCAGTAGCTTCTCGTCGTTGAAATCTTCTGCGATTGATATCGCAAGGTCTCTGTTGATTCGCTTTCTCTCTCTATGTTTCCACACGTGTTTGTATTCCTGCGGTGCGGGTATTAGGTCTTCTAGTGCGCCTTTTCTTCGTCTTTTGTCCACTCTCTCAATGAATCCTAGCTCTGCTGCACTATCTGGATTTGTTATACGTGTGCCTGTGCTGTGTGACTGATCTAATTCTTGCCCTGAGGGGAGTATATGTCTTGGAATTTCTTGTTCATTGTAGTTCGCGTGTATGCCCAGTTGGAGGTACAGCATTAGTATGTCGTTGCTCAAGTCTTTGTTCACTGATACTGTTGAAACTTGCACGACTGGTCTACTGCCGTTTTCATTTTTGAGATATACGCTACCGTCTCCGTTCACATACCCTTGCAAGAAGGCTAGTTTCATATCGTTTGATAGTGAGTAGATGAATTTTGGCACCCTTTTCTCATGAGCATTCATACCCAACTTAAATACGTCAGCAAACAATATTGCTAGGAGTTTACTGGGCACCTCGATCTGCACCGCTGATTCCTTTTGGTAAACACTTGGGTTTAGCCCAAATATGTTTCTCAGTAGGCGTTGAACTTCCTCGATGTACCCTCTCTCGTCCTTACTGAATGAGAAGTTAACATTGTGATACGTGCCCTTCACGCTGCCCTCGCTAGCGTAGTACCCAAGAAGCTTGCACAGCTCTCCAGTGATTTCCAGCTTGATCGGCAACTCGTTTGGGCTGCTCCGAATTCCAATTCTTGCGTCACTAGGAATGCCATCAAGCATGGAGGCTATGCGTAGTGGAAGCGAGTTGCGCCTTTTCCAGTCTTTCGGTACTCTCTTTGGGGTGCCACCGTTTAGTTGTATCGCATCCAATTGAGCAAATACCTCGTCACCTATGTTTCGTACGTAAAGCCGACCATAGAGATCCTCATCGGACAGTTTTGAGAACTCATCCAGTAGGTCGATCGCTGATTTTCCACTCCCCGCAGTAGGAATGTAGTTCGGAGCAACGACGAAGTCACCCTCTCTTAGCTGAGCCACAGTGGTTGGCACAACCTCATTGTCATGAACTGTGAAAACACTGTGCGCACCTGTGACTCGGACTTTTCGTTTGCCTTCAAGCACCAGCTCGTAGAGGTCTTCATGAAGCTTGTGCCTCGCCACATACTGAATCGGCTTAAAACTTACTTTGTAGTCCTCGTCGAATGCTACCGCATTGTATCCTTCGATCGGAACAAACTCCACTTCGCCATCAATCTCACTGGCGATCATGTGTTTATCAACAAACTCCCCAATCTTCACTATTTCAACTTCACCACTCTTCTCATTCTCAATCACTATTGGTTCGTCGTAGTCAACACTATAGGTCATCGGTGCTCCAACTCTAGAACGCTTCATTCGTTGATCGTGATCGAAGGCTCGCCATTCAGGTCCCATGTCTATAAAATCTTCCTCGATGACAAGACCGCATTCATCACAGACTAGCTCGGCTCTCTCATAATCATGTACAAGTTGGGTGCTTCCGCATTCTGGGCATTCTGTTTTGGTCTCCTCATATTCGCCCAGACCCTCACGTTCTTTTTTTATTTCCTTTGCCTTTTTGACGTCTTCCATGTTCCCACCTTGTAAAATGTGAACAAGCTCATTTCTCAGTGCACAAAAATCGTTTCTGCTTTGTTGAATAATTCAACTTACTAGGAGAAAATGTCTCTCTCGATCCAATCTTTTGACCTCACGACCTTCATCCCGGCTCAGCTCATGCTTATGAGCATGTTGTAGAAGATGAACTTCATCTTGACCTCACGAAACATTCCCTCTTGGCTTGTGGATCTAACAGATTCCCCCATGATCCTCTTCACAGCAGATAGCAGCCCTTCTGCAGCCCAGCGTTGACCGTATCCATGTCTCTCCTTCCACTTCTCATAGCCTAGCTTTCTGCGTTCTCGAACGCATTTGGCTCTATATGGTGAGCCCCTGGCTCTCGTGCTTGCATTCTCTCTCGTCTTTATGCCTGATTCTATGCTCTTCTGCCTCAATAAATCGAAGTTCTCCTTGGCATCGTAGCCACCATCAGCCAGAACACGCTTGATCTTGCCCTTGCCGAGGTTATCCTCAGCCTGCTCAACGAGATCCTCGAACATCTTGCCGTCTCCTGTGCGTTCATCCGTCACCTCCAGGGCTAAGAGCTTTTTACTCTTCACATCCACTGCTATATGGACCTTGATCCATCCCCTGCGTCTTTTCCACCTTTCTCTCATCCACTCTCCCCTGTTAGTCACCTTCACACCAGAGGAGTCTAGGGCGATGATCACATCCTCGCCCTGTGGAAGATCCTCGATGTCGATGTCAAGTTGGGCCATCCTCTTGAACATCGTCGTATAGTCTGCGGCATTAAGTCCAGAGACGAATTCTGAGAGCTTCCTGAGGAAGCCCTCCATCTGCCTGTACGGCAGATAGAACAGGATGTGGACGAAGGCCATGA
>JASEEV010000078.1 GCA_030019435.1 Methanocellales archaeon
AATGGATGCAACAATTGATGTTTTTGTTTTCAATCCGCAGGTTTCGCAGCATATCCCACATACTCCAACTTGCATTTTGATCACCTCCTTTGTTTTGTTGGTTTCATAACATTATATATTTTCCTTTTTTCAAGGCGGGATTCGGAATTTCATATAACGTTCTGCGGATAAAAGAAGTTGCCGAAGGCAATTTGGGGAAATCTTTGATTTCCCTTTTATCCGCTGTTGTGCGCAGTATGGCGGCATTCATTTTTTCTTAAAGTACTCAAATGTTTGTGATATTCCAAATCTGATTCCTATAATTGCAAACGGAATCAAGACTGAAAGATATCGATTTATATCAGAACGGATCAAATCTCGCATTTGTTCAGCACTACTCGGGGGCATGACTGGTATTCCACCAATGTTCATCACACCTTGACCAACATTATAGTACATAATTGGTATGCGTAAAGTATAAAATATAATGAGTATAAATGAGGCAATACCAACAAACTTTAATATCCTATTTTTGTTAATGGTTAATAAAATTAGTCCAGGAATAAGTATTGGTGTATAAAACAATACACCAGATTGAGGATGTAATAAATTTTCAAAAATGTATC
>JASEEV010000079.1 GCA_030019435.1 Methanocellales archaeon
TCATCTATCTAATATCAGACCATAGTGGGATTGAAATTTGCTGATTGTAATTTTGATAGTCTTATTAGTTTTGCTAAAATCAGACCATAGTGGGATTGAAATACTGAGAACGTTACAATAGCGTATCTCTTTTCGATAGCTAAAATCAGACCATAGTGGGATTGAAATGTGCCCTCTATTGACAGAACTCTTAGACAAGACATTGCTAAAATCAGACCATAGTGGGATTGAAATAAGAGCTCATTAGTAAGTTAGGGGAACAATGGGAAGAGCTAAAATCAGACCATAGTGGGATTGAAATTCTATCATGCGAAACAATCTTTTCTCTCTGGGCAAGCTAAAATCAGACCATAGTGGGATTGAAATATCGTTACAATTTGGGCATTTTACCAAGCTTTCATAGCTAAAATCAGACCATAGTGGGATTGAAATACGAAAGCGGTCTTATCTGCTGCTGTTTCTTTTGCTAGCTAAAATCAGACCATAGTGGGATTGAAATGTTTGAAGAGGATGCTTATCTTGGTGATTATCTAAGCTAAAATCAGACCATAGTGGGATTGAAATTTTTAATATCATCACCAATTGGGCGATCTCTTTATC
>JASEEV010000080.1 GCA_030019435.1 Methanocellales archaeon
GACAGGCGGAGCGACGTTTGCGTACTTCAGCGACACCGAGACGAGCACTGGGAACACCTTCACCGCTGGGACGCTGGATCTGAAGCTTGATGAGGGAGATGACAATGTGGTGAAGTTCAAACTTGCCGATCTCAAGCCAGGTGATAGTGGCGTGGGAACCTGGGCACTTAGGAACGCAGGCAGCATCCCTGGTTATCTCGATCTTGAGAGCATCAGCGTCGTCGATGATCCAGGAACAACTCCTGAGTCAGAACCAACTCCAGACAACGGTGAGCTTGGCGCCAACATGGACGTGGTACTCTTCTGGGATGATGGTGCTGGCAATGGAATAGCTGGCAATGGTATCCAGGACGGAACAGAGGCCACCATCTACAGTGGCAAGTTGGCCAGCATTAGCGTTGCTGAGCAAAATTACCCGTTGGCCGCAGGTGCTACCACTTACATCAGTCTTACCTGGAGCATCGGTTCCGGTGTAGGCAACGAGATTCAGGGTGATATCTCGACCCTCAACATCACATTCGAGCTAGCTCAGACCACGGGTCAGTAACCCAACCCTAACCAGTCAGGAGAGGTAGGACAGGATTAGGAAACGAAACTGT
>JASEEV010000081.1 GCA_030019435.1 Methanocellales archaeon
GAAAAGACATAGAGAGGTTAGTAGTTTTAATTGCTAAAAGGACCTTGAACCATCAACAAATATTGGCCGATTTATTGCCAGGGGTTCCTGAATCAGCAAAAAGTGGCATGGAAAGAGCAATTCAGGTCAGTCAGCATGGATCCATAACCGTTCTGGAGGTTTTAAAAAAGACCAGTCCAGAAGAAATAAAGGAGATGCGCAAGATTATACCAATGGAAATTAGAGAAAGGGCTGGTCTTTCTCTCTATCCAGTTTTTTCTGAATATTTTAGGACTTGTTTTCCAACCTTTAGTGAGGCTCATCGAGAGCAAATTTTAGAAGGTTATCAGATATCTGAACAATTAACTGAAGAGGAAACGAACAAAGCTATGGGAATTTATGCTAAAGGAGCGGAAATTTGGGTTTTAGAAAAGGATTTAGCTGAATTAACTGAAAAAGAAAGAAGAGAAATTTTTAAAAAATTTGAAAAAATTGGCCAAATAACCGAAGACTTCGAGGGAAGGTTAGAGAGAGGAGAGACTCGGAAAGAATGGGAGGATATT
>JASEEV010000082.1 GCA_030019435.1 Methanocellales archaeon
GTTTAGACCGTCGTGAGACAGGTCGGACTTTATCTGCTGGGAGTGTTGGCTGCCTGAGGGGAAAGGGTCCCCAGTACGAGAGGAACGGGACGCTGTGGCCACTAGTTAACCGGTTGTCCGACAGGGCAGATGCCGGGCAGCCACGCCGCTGAGGATAAGGGCTGAAAGCATCTAAGCCCGAAGCCTCTCCTGAAAATAGGCAGCCATTCCCCTAAAACGCTGGGCTGGCAACAGCCTGGCTAACGGGGACGAGGGCTCCCATAGAAGATGGGTTTGATGGAGCCGGGGTGTAAGCCGGAAGGCTTCGGCCGACCGGTTCAGCCTGCGGCCCCCAACCGCCTGAGGTGTCGGGCTCATGTAGTGTCTGGACGATATTTTTAGGGTGTCTTGGCCTGTGCATGGCAGTTAATTTGTATTCTTCAAAATTTTTATGAAACTGATTATTATTCTAATTCTAATCCGACTTTCGATGAATAAGAGTTAATAATATGGCTTTTTATTTGAACTTAATAAACTATTTATAAATACTTGTTTTAAATGAACCACACAAAAGTTTGGAGGGAATAAAAATAAAGAAATCAGCTATAACTAAGGC
>JASEEV010000083.1:0-212 GCA_030019435.1 Methanocellales archaeon
GGAATGCCGACGACCGTATCTGCAAGTGTTAATCCTGCTACTGAACAAAACCGAACCCGTCGTCATTCTATCTCAGCAAACGAGGAGCAACTTGAAATAATAAACCAGCTTGTGGGACAAGATATCACGATAGGAGAGTTCATGGAAAAAGTCTTTCCAGAGGTTCTGGAGGACATGCCTGAAGAGATAGCCAAGGATCTTTACGCAACCGA
>JASEEV010000083.1:222-589 GCA_030019435.1 Methanocellales archaeon
CTTCAGATCATGGAGTAGAGTGTGGTTGCCACATCTCCGGTATAGGCTGCCTTACATGGCTGTGTGGTCTGGTCTGTATTACGAAGATGGAAGTCTGAAAGACTTTGATTTTGACGATGGCTATAACGTTTACAAGGTAGAAGCTAGTGGCTCTTATTCCACTAGCACCGCGGGTAATTATCGTGTGATTGGACAGCATTATGGGACATATCCACCGGGCTATGAACCACCAGGATACTACGTAATTACTCCAACAGATTGGGTCTATGTAGGCCCTTGATAGGCGATAAAAACTGGGTGATAGAAATGAAAAACACAAAGAAAAGTTTGTGGGGTGGAGGTGGTTTGATGATGTGGACATCTTCAG
>JASEEV010000084.1 GCA_030019435.1 Methanocellales archaeon
CAACCTGTCCACTGACCGCAGGTATTTTTGTTCGCATTGCGGCTGAGGCAGAAGAAGATCTGCGCGAAGGGAAGAAGCAGATAACCCCCTACTGGCAGGTGCTCAAGGTGGGCGGCCAACTGAACGAAAAATTCCCGGGTGGCGTGAAAGCACAAGCAAGACGTTTGAGGGCGGAAGGGCACACCATCCTACAAGGAGAAGGCAAACAGCCGCCTCGGGTAAAAGACTTCGAAAAATCTCTGCAGAAACTGTGATTGCGAAATCGCCGAAAAATCCTTTAACCCAGAAACTATTAAGACCGTTCATGCGCGTCGCCATGTACTACAGCAACAAGGACGTGCGCTTGGAGGAGCTGCCGAAGCCGAAGATTGGGCCGGGAGAGGCGCTGGTGAAAGTGATGGCGAGCGGCATCTGCGGCAGTGATGTAATGGAATGGTACCGCAAAGACAAGGTGCCTTTGGTGCTTGGCCATGAGATCGCAGGAGAGATTGTGGAGGTTGGGGAGGGTGTTGAGAAATTTAAAATAGGCGATAGGGTTGCGGCAACGCAC
>JASEEV010000085.1 GCA_030019435.1 Methanocellales archaeon
GCCCATCACTGTGGCTCCACCTGTCGTGTGGGTAGTGGTAATCTTTTGCCAGATAATCGCACCCATATAATCAAAGCCTGCACTCTCACAAAACTTGATTATTTCTGTTCGTATTGGAATAACTTTATATCTTCCATAATAAACAGAACGAGCAAATTGGTCACCTATGTTAATACACAAACGACAGCCTTTATGTAAAACTCTGTGGCATTCATTCCAAACTAAATTGAGATTGTTTATATACTCCTCATAACTATTATGAAAGCCAATTTGTCTTTCATCTCCGTAATCTTTCAATTGCCAATATGGAGGTGAGGTAATAATAAGATGAACTGATTCATCTTTAACTTCTTTCATTCTTCGGGAGTCTCCAATTATTATCTTGTGCCAAGTTTTCATATTATTACCGTAAGGTTTTTGACTTACTTAAAGCCGCCGTTTCGCCTAACGGTTTCGGTGTATGCGAAGTTGTGCCGAAGGCGGAATTTGGGCGAACGAAGTGAGCTGTATACACCGTGTTAAGTGACCCCGATAGGGGCAAGGTG
>JASEEV010000086.1 GCA_030019435.1 Methanocellales archaeon
TAAGAGTCGGCGGCCTTGGCGTCCCGAAGATAGAGCGGTTCGGAACGGTCAAACCAGCTACGATCAAACCCGAGGTCGGCGAAATCCGAGAGCCTTTGACCGATGTATTCGACGAGAAGGAGCACGTGATCGTCATCGCGGAGCTACCCGGCGTCGAGGAGAAGGACATAAAAACGGAGCTCGTGGAACGAACCCTGAAAATTTCTGCCGAGACCAAGGACCGAAAGTACTCGAAGGAAGTCGAGCTTCCAGCGGCAGTCACCGGTGAACTCGAGTCGACCTACAAAAACGGAGTCCTCGAGGTAAAACTCAAGAAGAAGGCCGAGTGAAAATGGCGAAGAAGAAAAGCCCGAGCAGAAAGAGAGGGCATGGCGGAAGGCGTGCTCAGGGAGCTTGGTCTAGGTAACCTAATCGACTTCGCGCTGAAAATGCCCGCGTTCCAAGAGAGGTTCAGGGAGGTCAACCGGGAGATAGAGGAAAGGATAAGCAAGGGAGCGACGGGGAGGGCCCGCCCCAGCACACGCC
>JASEEV010000087.1 GCA_030019435.1 Methanocellales archaeon
CTTGAATCACCGATTATTATTTTGTGTAGCGTTTTCATGTTATATCCTCAAATGGTTTTGTTTTGCTTAAAGCCACCGTTTCGCCTAACGTCCGCGGACATACGAAGTGCGAGGCGTAGCCGAGCATTTAGGCTGAGCGAAGCGAAGCCGTATGTCCGCTGTTATATGACCGAGCCCGATAGGGCGAGGCAAGGATTTGCAAAGCAAATCCGCAGAGTGCCAGAGCCAGCCCATAATCTTATCCTTCCTCACTCATCAGTTTATAAAGTAAATAAGCCAATGCAGCCAATAATAATCCTATAGCAATTGCTGCAACAACATCTCCTCTTCTTTCTGCCTCGCTCTTTTCTTCTTCTAATATCCTTTTGAGCCTTTCTGCCTCATCTGTTCTAATTGTGCCTTGCTTCATTTTTTTAATGAGGTTCTCCTTTTCTTCAGGAGATATTGGATTGCCAGTATATTTTTTAATGCCACCCATCATTTGATATATCTCGGTAGAGGCTTTTCTAAATTCTTC
>JASEEV010000008.1:0-9538 GCA_030019435.1 Methanocellales archaeon
GGTTACCACCTACTACCTGTTTTATCCACTTTCATGGGAAAAATTTGAATTTGGCTTGTTCTGGCCCCATCAGAGCATCTATTTTATCCCAGTTCTGCTGCTTATTATAGCAGTCATAACCCTTCTGAGGAAGTAAAACTATGGGTCCTTTGATTCAACATCGCTTAACACATCCTCTACTGAAGATATGATTGTATCTAATTCCTCTCGCCTGAGCTGTGGATACATCGGAAGCGTAACGATCGAACTTGAAACTTTTTCGGTTACTGGCAAATCTCCTTTTCGGTACCCCAGATTCATGTAATATGGGTTCAAATGAACTGGGGGATCAAAATGAACTGAGGCACCGATACCTTTTTCCCTTAGCCCAAGAACAAACTTCGCCCTGTCGACTTTGACCTTGATCGTGTACATCTGATACACGTGTTTGCATTTTTTTGACTCAACCGGTATCTCAATTGCTTCAAAGTCCAGTCTTTTATTTAGATATTCTGCGTGTTTTCTTCTTTGCTCATTCATCTCGTCGAGTTTCTTTAGCTGAACAATGCCAATTGCCGCGAGAATATTGCTCATTCTGTAGTTGTAACCAGGTAAGATGGCTTCCCTTATCCATGGTCTTCTCTCCTTGTATCTCTGCCACGTAGTACTGGAAATTCCGTGTCCTCTCAGCGTTCTAACTTGCTCAGCCAACCCATCATCATCGGTTGTCAGCATGCCACCTTCACCAGTGGTCATGTTTTTTGTTGCCCAGAACGAGAAACACCCAATCCCGAATGATCCAGTCTTTTTTCCACCATATTCTGCCCCAATTGCCTCTGCGGAATCCTCGATGACCACAAGATGATGTTTCTCTGCTATGTCCATGATATCATCCATCTCACAACTCTGACCTGCATAATGTACTGGCATTATCCCCACTGTATCATCATTGATCTTCTCTTCAATCTTAGAAGGATCGATATTACACGTATCATAGTCTATGTCCACGAATACTGGTTTACACCCTGCTGTTACAATGGAATTAGCGGACGCCACAAATGTGAAACTTGGTAAGATTATCTCGCCATTCAAACCTTGTGCCTGAATCGCCAATTGAAGTGCAGAGGTACATGAGTTCAGTGTTATCGCATGTTTTGTACCGATGTACTCTGCAAAATCCCTTTCAAGCTGCTCATTTTTGGGACCATGTGCAACCCAACCAGACTCCAGCACTTCTCTCACCATCTCCATTTCTTTTTCATCAATATTGGGGACGCATAGCGGGATCATCTTAACATCACCCTATTTTTTATATTCAGACCAAAAATCGGTGCATATACGTCGACATACCATCTGATGTACTCTCTAATCCCCTTCCTCAAATCATATGTGGGTGTGTAGCCCAAAATTTTTTTTGCCTTTGAAATGTCTAACTCCCCTCTTCTAACATCTAAAGGCCTGGCTTCGGAGACCCTGATTTCTGTGTCGGGGATGAATTCCTTAACCATCATCGCTAAGTCTTTTATGCTGTGATCGCTCCCCCCTGTTATGTTAAACACTTCCCCATCTGCTTTATCGGTTTTCAAGGCTAGGACCATGCCCTTGGCCACATCTTTAACATATGAAAAGTCCCTTCGTAGTTTCCCGCCGCCATGCAATTCAAGTGCTTTGCCCTGCAGAGCGTTCTCAATAAAAATTTTAGCAACCCTGTTCTCCAGGTCACCTGGCCCATATACGGAGGAAGTCCTTATAATGGTCACTGGCATCTCATATGTCCGATAATAGCTTATTGCAATCCTGTCTGCTGCTGCCTTTGTCGCACCATAGATGTCTTTAGGCTCTAAAGGATGATTTTCATCCGCTGGAGTATATTGGAAGTCACCATACGTCGAAGAAGTTGATATGTAAACAAATTTCTCTAGATCTAAAATTCTTCCTGCCTCAAGCAAGTTAAACGAGCCAACTGTATTAACGTTAAACGTTAAGCTTGGTTTTTTAATGGCTTCTGGTATGAATGTGATGGCTGCGGTGTGAATTATTTTTTTAATGTCATGCCTTTTAAGGGTTTCAAAGACAAGAGCAAAGTCACGTATGTCTCCAGAAACCAATTGTATTTGATCATAGATGTCAGGCATTCTAACCTTTTTCAACAATTCTAATTGTTCTCTTCTAATGTTATCGAAAACTACAACCCTCTCACCTTCTTCAACGAGCTTTCTACAGACATGAGACCCGATGAAGCCCATGCCACCGGTTACCAATACCAATTAAATCACCGTTTTAGTTTATCTTTTCCCTTTAACTGCTAATGCCGATAAATCTTTCGTCCTTGCTACCTTCGATAGTTTCATATAGCGTAACGTAATTTTTTAGTGTCACTTTCCATGAATACTCCCTCTCGATCTTTTTCCTAGCTTTTTTAGATATTTGATTTCTCATTTTCTCGTTCGTTAACAGAGTGGTAATTTTTTCTGCCAAGTCTTCTTCTTCCCCAACCCGTGCTTTCATCGCACAACCCCCTTCAACGACCTCTCTGACGCCATCTATATCTGACACAACACAAGGTTTGCCACATGCCATTGCCTCTAGCAAAACGTTCGGACTCGTATCGAAATATGATGGTATTGCGAAAACATCGCACATTCCAATATAATCTGGCATATCATTTCTGGAGATGCTACCAACGAACTGGATCCTTTTCTCAAGACCTAATCGCCCTGTAAGTCTTTTGAGCTCTTCCATTTGAGGACCAATCCCTCCTATAACAAGCGTTGCATCTGTTTCCTCTAACACTCTTTTCATCGCTTTGATCAAGACATCGAATCCCTTCCACTCAACCAACCTGCCTGCCGTGAAGATCATCTTACCTTTAAAACCTAGTTTTTTCTTCAACTTTTCCCTATCTTCCGGCTGAAATAGATTGATGTCCACGCCATTCGGTAAAACCCATATTTTCTTTTCTGGCACTCCACGTTTGATTAAAAACTCCTTCCCATATCTAGCATCTGGTAAAATCAGGTCATAATTTTTAAAGTACCAGTCTTGTATCATGTGTAGAACGTACGCAGTTCCATGTTTGTATTCCAACGTTCCTTCCAAACCCCTTTTCGAATGCCAGCCCTTTGGTCTTTTAAGCGACAAATATTCAAAAACTAGATCGCCACCATATTTGAGCAAGAACGACTTGCCAATAAATTTTTTAGCAACACAACCACTAAAACCCGCTACCGAGATGTCGTGTGCATGAAATACGTCATTATCCTTGTTTTCTAAGATTTTTTTTGTAAACGCTAAAATTCCCACTGATAAGTTTGGAATCGTAAATTCATTTACATCAGAGAGACAATATGTCCTATAAACTTTCACGCCGTTATCGATCTCAAATTTTGGGGCACTACCTATCTTTTGAGTTATCACGGTGATGTCAAATCCCTCATCTGTCAGCGCTTTCGACAGTCGGTGAACAATTGACCCAGGGCCTCCAATTCTAGGGGGATACGTCCTTGTAAGCATGCATATTTTCATAATCATCTTTAAGTCGGATTATTGATACAAATAATTGTTGATACGAGCACATTGAGTTGGAGAATCACCACTTGATTGTTGAAAATTGGTAATGGACATGCTTAAACTAATATGTAGAGATAGGCCAACTATAGGCTTAACTGAATTTTTATCCATCTTTGATATTTATTCTGGGAATGAAGAAATTAGGAAGTTGGAGGAAAAATTCGCAAAATATATTGGTACTGACTATGCTGTTACTTTTTCAACGGGTAGAATAGCGCTTTACTGCCTATACAAAAGTTTAGCTAAGGGGAAGGAGATAATTGTCCCGGCTTTTGGCTGCATGCCCATTGTGGATTCAGTTGTATGGAGTGGAAATCAGCCAAGATTTGCAGATATTGATATTGACACTTACAATATTAACATCGATTCTGTTCGAAATGAAATTAATGAAAAAACGGCCATTATCTCACCAGTTCATCTATTTGGCTTACCAGCTGATCTCGATTCTCTCCTTGAACTAAAAGAAAAATACGACTTGTTGCTCATAGAAGATGCTGCTATGGCTCCAGGCGCTGAGTACAAAGGAAGAAAAGTCGGCTCTTTTGGGGATGCTGCAGTGTTTAGCTTTGAGAGAAGTAAACTCTTAACATCATATCAGGGGGGCATAGTAACAACGAGCTCAGAAAAAATTTATGGAGCGCTCCAGTCCTCTAAATCCGAATTTAAAAACAAATTTTTAAATGGACACAAAAATATTTTAAAACTTTATTTTTACCATGTAGTATCAAATCCATATGTCTGGAGAATTCTCTATAATTTTTGGAGAAGGAGACACCCGGAGGAGACAGAAAATATCGGGGTAGCTGAACAACCTTTACCTAAAAAATATTTGATAGATTATGCCCCAATTCAGGCAAACGTAGCTTTAAAACAACTGAAAAAATTAGATTTATTCATAAAGAAGAGAAGGAAAAACGCTAGATACCTAACAAAAAAATTGGAGGGAGTAGAGGGACTAGCGCTGCCAGAAGAGCCCGATTATGCGAAACATATCTATGCAAGATATGTGGTCAGAGTCAAAGAAGACTTCGGGATAGACAGGATGCAACTAAAAGAAGAGTTGCTAAAAAGAGGTGTCGATGCAGGTTTATGGTACATTTACTCATTACCATATACAGATCCCTATAATAGAGTGGGAGACTCTTGTCAGAATGCCCTCATATCTTCCCAACAAACTCTTACTTTACCAAATTATCCTTCTCTGAATGACGAAGAAGTGAAACATATCGCAGAAAGCGTCCTAGAAATAAAGGATAATGTTTAACAACCAAAGTGTTTAAAAAATAATCTCACTAACATGGGGCTTTTGGCTAAAGTTTTGACTATTTCTATTTCATATAAAAATTTAAAGTGCTGGTTTTTCCATCTGAAATCTTCAATGGATTTTATAATTTTCGATATGGGATCTTTAGCGTTCATTTGCGCCAGCTGACAAATGAAGTACAATGATTCCAACAAATTTTTATTATCCACCCAGGGCAAGTTACATTTGAAACGATGAAAATTTCTAGCCCATTCCAAAGAAGTTGTGGGTGGCTGCAAACCAAACTCGATCGCTTTCGGATAAAGAGGAGTGCCTGGATATGGAGTAAAAACCTTAGGTCCAAATATCTTAGCACATTGATACTTCTCTTTCAGATCATACATAAACTCCACTGTTCTACGTATATCTTCTTCAGTCTCTCCAGGTATGCCCAACATGAAGGAGAGAGAAGCCCTTATGCCAAACTCATTGCAAATTTTTACAGCGTTGTCTATTTGTTCCGTTGTGATCTCTTTATTTATTATTTTGAGAACTCTATCAGATCCGCTTTCAGCCCCTATAAAGAGTTCTCTGCATAAAAATTCTTTCATTTTTTTTCCAAACTCCATATCAAACTCATCTGCTCTCACCTCCGCCGCCCAAGGCATATTTATGCTGCTCAGAATTTTAAAAGCCCTGCTTTTATCAGTGAAAAAGTTCGCATCATAGAAATTTATCCCCTGAATATCGTATCTTTCTTTCAAGAAAGAGACTTGAGAGATCACATAATCTGGACTATGCGCTCTCCATCGTCTTTTATGAACGTAGGTATTGTAACAAAACCCACAATCATATGGACAACCCCTACTTGTTATTATTGGAAGGACTCTTTCAACTCCCCACTGCTTCTGCACGTATTTCTCTACATCCACGAGTTCCCAAGGTAAAACATATCTATCGAGATTCTTTACAAAAGGTCTCCACTCGTTTATGATGACATTTCCGTTTTCCTTGTAGCACAGTCCATTAACACCTTTTACTGATCGCCCTCTCCTCAGTCTTTCTGCCAATTCAACGATGGTCTCCTCCCCTTCCCCTATAACCACATAATCGATAAATGGTACATTTATTGTGACCTCTGGAAGAATTGTTGGATGGATACCTCCCCAGACAACGGGCACGCCATGTTCTTCTTTGATAATCTCTGAAGCCTTTAGGTTATAATATAGATGTGGACCTGTAAATACGGAAAATGCAACCAGGAAGGGGTTTTCATCGTTTATCATCCCTCTTAGTCGATTTATCTTCTTGTTACCACCCTTCTCGTGAAATATTTTGACGGTGAATCCGTCTAGCATAAGAGCTGATGCAACGTATAGCAGTCCCAAAGGAGGGTAGAACTGGTGATGATGGGGGTCCTCCAACCTTATCAAAACAACATCAGACATGCTATCAATTACCTCCTAATTTGTTATTCTTTTACTATTTAACCATTCAGGATTGTAATTTGGACAAATGAGTTTGGTCTTTTCGGTGTTGAAAGGATACATACCAAATTAGATAAACTGCAGCGCCAAGATAGTATCTTAATTCATGAAATGTCTTGATTTTAAGAAGTTTTCTAACTATATAGGACGGTCTCAAGTAAAAATGTCTGTACGCCATTCTCACGCTATCTTCTATTTCTTTAGGTGTCAGTCCATCGCTCCTAATCGCTGCTCCGAGGTGTTCGTCGAACAGATTCCAATCCTCAGTGGGCAGATATCCTTTTTCTTTGACCATTTCATAGAATTCTGTTCCAGGATATGGTGTCGCAATCGAAAAGTTGACATAATCTGGATCGAGTTTTTTTGCAAATTCTATTGTTTGTTTGACAGTTTCCTTAGTTTCCCATGGGACACCAATAATGAAGCTCCCATTACATTGTATGCCCACTTCTTTTGTTTTTTTGAATGTTTCCTCTATCTGATCTATTTTTATATCTTTCTTTGTTTTATCCAAAATATGCTGTGATCCACTCTCTATACCGTAAAATATTTTATAGCAACCAGACTCCTTCATGAGTTTTAACGTTTTATGGTCTACTGTATCCGCCCTAGATTCGCACCCCCAAACGATGTCTAAGTCATTTTCCAAAATTAAATCGCAGATCTTTTGAACCCGCTTTTTATCTAGCGTGAAGAGGTCGTCATTGAAGAATATTTCCTTGATCCCAAACTTGTCTACAACCTCTTCAATTTCCTCAACGACGTTTTCTGGAGATCTACTCCTCCATTTTCTATTGAATATTACCCTCGAGGAACAGTAAATACAGGAGAAAGGGCATCCCCTTGAAGTTAACATTGTTGTAAATGGAAGTTTTTTGTAAAAAAATGGTTTATATCTCTCCATCGGTAACAAATCTCTGGCTGGGAAAGGTAGAGAGTCTAGATCCTCAATCAGAGGTCTTTTTGAATTGATCTTAATCCCGTCTTTTTTGTATGCCAAGCCTTTTACCTTTGAAAGCGATTGTCCTTTTTCCAAGGCATTTGCAAGCTCCAGTATCGTTATTTCTCCCTCTCCCACAACGGCGAAGTCAACAAAATCTTTCTTTAGCGTTTCCTCGGGAAAGGTACTCACATGCGTTCCGAATAAGCAGTTTTTTATATCTGGAAAGCATTTTTTAACTTCCTCGATTGTATTCAAATCGGTCATAAATGTCGGTGTGGACACGACAAAAACAAACAGGTCTGCCTTGCTTAATTTTTTTATCAAATCATTTAATGTTAGATTTAAAGCTATGCTATCGACTATCTCAACATTGTATCCATGATCCCTAAGCACAGCAGCTATGTAGGCAAGACTAAGAGGAGGTAGTATTTCTGGAGGTAAAAGTCTTGTTATCTTTGCTATACCCTGGCACCTAAACTCTCTTACGCACCTTTCAAAATACGGTGGATTTATCAGTGTTATTCTCATGATAACATCTTTAGTTGGCCTTATTAATGAAACTTGATAAGGAACTGAAGGACCTGAACTTCTGTCTTAAGTCGCTAAAATTTTTTATCTTTAAAATCTGACCGAGAACATAGTGTGGTCTGATATAAAATTTCCTATAAAATCTTTTTAGCTCGTCTTTGATTTCATCTTCTTTTAAATTGCTTTTAATAACGTAAGAAGATGTGAACTCGTATTTAGACCAATCCTTCGTTAACAATTTTCCTTCTTTGTCTAAATTTACAAACAATTCTGTTCCAGGTAATGGGGTCATGATGGATGTCTTAACCAGATCTGGTTTTAACTCCAAGGCAAGTTTGACCGTCTTCTCAATGTCTTCTTTTGTTTCACCTGGGGAGCCAAAAATAAAGAATCCCCCTGTAGACAGCCCTACATCTCTTGCATTTTTGAAACTTTCTCTGACCTGTCCCAGTGTTATTCCTTTTCTCAGAGAATCCAAAATCTTTTGACTTCCAGACTCAACCCCAAACCCCGCCAAGTAACATCCAGCGTCTTTCATTTTTCTCAATAACTTTTTATCAACCTTGTCGACTCTGCTCTGAAAACTCCATGAGATGTCGATGTCACTTTCAATTAACAAATCACAAAATTTTTCAACCCTTTCCATGTCAAAAGTGAAGGTATCGTCCAAGAAAAAGACTTCTCTGATTCCTAAATCCTCTTGAAGATGTTTGAACTCGTTTAACAAACTCTCAGCGCTCCTTGCCCTAAATTTATTTCCGTACACAAGCATTGAGGTGCAGAATATACACCTAAAAGGGCAGCCTCTGCTTGATTGTACAACGGTACATGGTATTCTCCCATATGGAAGCCTGTATAACTCGTTTTTTAGCAAGTCTCTCGCTGGAAATGGTAAAATATCAAGATTTTGTATGAGAGCTCTTGTAGGGTTTATTATAATTTTATCTTTTTTGTATGCTAGGCCATTAACATTCTCAGGTTCTAACCTTTTTTCCACCAATTCCTTGATAGTTAATTCAGGCTCCCCGATGGCAACAAAATCAATTTCTTGTCTAAGAATTTCACTTGGTAGGGCAGTGGCATGCGAACCGTAAAATAAAATTTTAACACTAGGAAATTCCTTTTTAATTGATCTAGCCGTTTCGATGTCACTGAAAATCGTTGGAGTTCCACAACTCACCACAACCAAATCTGGGGTGAAGAGTTCCATATCTCTCAAAACATCGCCAATTTTTGCGTTTTCAGCCACGGCGTCTAATAGCATTACCTGATTATCACTCTCTCTTAAAACCGCAGCGATATAGGCTAATTCGATGGGAGGATACAGCCATCCACCTCTAACCTCAAATTGGCACTCAGATGTTCTACAAAAACCCTCGAAGGGGGGATTCAACAAAAAAATTTTCATAAGGTCCATCTCTCCAGTTTTTATCGTTGTAAGCCTATGGTAAGTATCCAAAAATACTTAAACCTTAAGGTATTGGTTTAACGCTTAGATGTAGATTTCATAGAGTAGTTTGCCTTAGAAAAAGATGTGTTAGAGCGTTTATGAGCATACCAATACATACTTGAAATGATTAAAATAGCAAGAAAGCGTGTAATAACGATAAATCAATACTACTTGTCGAAATAAAATGTCACAAAAGATAAAAAGCAAAACATATTAATAATAAATGCAACATGGTGATGTCAATTGAAACAAGAATATACCGTCCTAATACCTGCGTATAACGAGGAGGAGGCTATTGTAAAAACCATAGACGGTGTAAAAAATGTAATCAACGAGTC
>JASEEV010000008.1:9545-47750 GCA_030019435.1 Methanocellales archaeon
TCCCAGAGTAAAACGTAACGGTGATTATTTCTGCTGTGTAATGTATAAAAAACATCAAAAATATTGATATCAAGACCATATATCTTATGGAGTCCGTCAATGAAAAAGCGATAGATTCACGATCCTCCTTTTTGATAAATGATGGAGTAATGCTGCCCCTAAACGATGTCACCAGTATGAGAATCATGTTTGATAACGTCCTCCCAACGCTAAACTCGGCAAGAGCCCCCATTTTCTCCAGCAATCCCATCATGACTTGCAACACATTTGCTATAACCGGAGACATAATGCTCATTGCCAAGAACCACACCCAGTAATGCTTTGCCTCGTGCTTTATGTCTTCAAATATCGTTCGGGTGGTTTCTTTGGGAAGTGATCTCAAAACATCTTTTGCAGCAAAAAACATGCAAAATAACAACGGTAAAGCGAATACGAGAACAATTAGATCCAGCCTGGAAGTGGAGACGTGATACAGCACGATGTAGACCAAAATTAGTCGAAGAACGCCCTCCAAGATCTGCAGCGATCCAAACAAACGAAAGTGTTGAAAGGACTGCAGAAAACTCCTCATGTACTCGGAGGGTGCAAATAGTATGAAAAACATTGCAGCATATAGGTAACTTCTGCTAAAAACAAATCCCAGCACGATAAGAGCAAAAAAGGTCAAGAGTATCAGTATTATTTTAATTTTAGAGCCTAAATACACCATATATTTCGCAACATCGATCTGTTTGTCTTTGTACCTCTGCACGAAGTAGTTCGCAAGTGCATCTAATCCAAAATCGGTGAATAGATATGCCATAGCAGCTATGGACATGATGAACATGAAAAGTCCAAACATCTCCACTTCCAATTTTCTGGCTAGTAAGATGGAAACTAAAAGCATAGCAGCTGCAGATATATATGCACCGCCAGTTAAGGCGACAGAGCCTGTGACCACCCTTACTTTCTCTTTCATAAGTGATAGAAATAAACGTGATTCTCATATATAGCTAACCCAATCTTTTATATTGTTGTTTGGATCAATGTTGAGCGGTGCGTTACATGTTCTCGGATAAGCATCGCTTCGGAAAGATGCTCCTGATATTCACGCTGATACTAGCTCTATGCTACTATGGATATTGCAAGGGACCTGAAACCGAAAAACCAGAACTACGCGATTATTTGAACAACGCGGAACTCTTTGATGGAAGAGAGCTGATTTCGCCATATTCCAAGGTTGGTAATGTCACCAAGGACAGTTTCGAACTGATCTATGATAACGGAAGAAGTAGGATAGTTGTCATCGGCGATGCTGATGGGTTGGAAACAGGAGACATCGTGAGTGTTAAAGCGATCTTCAGAAAGGATGGTTTTTTGGAACTAGAAGAGCTTCACGTCCACAAAAATTTGGATATACAGTGGTATGTGTCTCTTATTCCCATCCCATTTGTCATCCTATTCTTCTTCAGAGAATTCGGATTTAGTCGTAGAAAGTTAGAGTTCAAATGGAGGAGGTAAAATTCCAGATCTATTAACACATTTTTTGGTCGCCTACCTGCTTGTGAAGGTGGGGAAAATCGAGAAATACCCGAGTCTGATATACCTGGGCACCATACTACCAGACGTCCTTACGAGGTTCAATGATTTCTTAATGCATGATTTCAATTGGTTTTTTACCCCATTGCACACGCCTCTGGTCATGTTCTTGACCTGTCTCTTGATCACATATTTTTTTGAGGAAAATAGGAGAAAAATGGTTTTCATAAGCCTGATGATAGGATCGTTTTTACATCTGTTCTTGGACGTTCTACAGATACACTGGGTTACCACCTACTACCTGTTTTATCCACTTTCATGGGAAAAATTTGAATTTGGCCTGTTTTGGCCCCATCAGAGCATCTATTTTATCCCAGTTCTGCTGCTTATGTCTGTTATAATCCTTTTGAGAAAGTAATTCGAGAAACTTTATTTATGATTCATACACGTCTGTATTGAGGGATAACTTTTGAGTACAAAACAGAACTCAAATCAATCGCCATACGATGACATTTACGTCAAACGTGGGGCTAGACCAACAAAAGAGCATATCCAAGAGATACTTGCCCTTGCAGGAAACGTCAGTGGCAGAGTTCTAGATGTGGGATGTGGTGAGGGAATAATTCTTCAACATTTTAGCGATGCAGTAGGAATGGATATTTCCGTCAAGGCCTTATTGTTGGCGAAAAAAAATGTAGATAAGGAGTTAGTCCACTCATCAGCTACCCATTTGCCATTTAAAGAGCATAGCTTTGATTTGCTCGTATTATCCGAGGTTATTCAATATTTGAATGATTCTGATGTAGACAAAATGCTTAAGGATGCCAAAAGAGTACTAAAACCAAGCGGGAGAGCCATAATTGCAGCTCCAAATAAAAATTGTTTGCTCCGACCAATCTTTTGGATCTTTAATCCCTTTGCCAGAGCTATCGTCAAACAGTATGGTAAAGATACACTAAAACAAAAACTAAGAGAGCATTTTGAAGTCGAAAAAATATATTTAAGACCCCATCCCCCCTGGCTGCCAAAATTTGAGTTGCTAGAGCGGAGGATGTATGCGTTGGTCAGAAAATGATCAATCTAAATCCAACGATTTTCTCGCTACACAGACTACATCTATGCCTAGATTATAATGATCAAAGACAATATTTCTAAATCCAGCGTTATCACATATCTTCCTCAGTTCTTCTTCACTGTAGTAGTGTTCATGCATTCCATATTCCCCCAATAACTTGAATTTCACTAAGCTTCTCAAGATGATGTCACCCCACCATTTTGGTGTCAGAACTATTATTTGCCCCTCGTTTTTTAAAACCCTCACACACTCTCTGAACACAGTCTCAGCCTCTTCAGGCTTCATATGTTCTATTACTTGGCACAAAACACAGCATGTAAATATTTTTGATCTAAAAGGCAGATGCCTAATATCTGATTGTACAAACGGTATAAGTCCTCCATGCTTGAATAACCTATCTTTATCAGTACCGACTTTGTACCCTCTCAGCATAGATGTAATATCTCCATCCTCACACCCCAAGTCTAGGGTTATACCCTCCTCTAGATACTTCAATATCATTTTTGCACATTTTTCCTTCTATAGTTTGTTAAAAGAGCCATGTCTGCCAACAGAAGAGATTACTCGAATAACAAGGTCGACCCCACTCTGATATATTGGTATAGCTGTCGAGGGCTTCTTATTTCCAAGAGTGCTTTTAGCAATCGTTTAGGTCTAAAGTAGAACTCTTTATAGGCTTTTTTCAAATAATAACTCAAATCCTCTATAGAAAGGGTCTTCGTTCTGCATACGCCTCCTTCTGGGGAGTGCAAATCATACATTTCCCAGTCCTCTCCCATCAAACAACCCTCTTCCTTAGCAACTTCATAGAGTTCGGTTCCAGGAAATGGGGTCGCCACGCAAAATTGAACATGATTTGGCTCAATTTCTTTCGCGAATTCTATCGTTTCCATTATGGTCTCTTTGGTATCCCAAGGCATGCCCATCAAAAAACTTGCATTAGCCTGAATCCCTGCATCTTTGGTTGCTTTAAATACATCTCTAATCTGGTCGACCGTTACTTTTTTCTTCATTTTATCTAAGATGAACTGAGACCCAGATTCGGTGCCAAAAGTTATTTTATAGCAACCAGCTTCACTCATGGCGTCAAGCATCTCTTTGTCTAGCGTATCAACCCTACTTTCACATCCCCATATCATGCCCGAATCCAATTCTTTTAAGAGTTGGCATATTTTCTTTGTCCTTGCCTTACTCATGGTGAAAATGTCATCATTGAAAAAAATCTCTTTTACACCAAAATCATCCATCACATGTTTAACTTCTGCTACAACATTCTCGGGAGAGCGGGGACGCCACACTTTCTCGAACATGATGCTCGAACCACAAAATATGCAATCATACGGGCATCCTCTGCTGCTGTAGACGGTGGTAAACGGAAGTTTCTTATAGATGACCGGTCGATACTGAACATTAGGCAGCAAGTCCCTTGCAGGGTAGGGCAACTCATCGAGGTTTTTGATTAACTCTCTTTTCTCATTTATCTTTATTTCATCTCCATTCTTCCAGCCCAACCCCTTCACACCAGAAAGGTTCTTTCCGTCTTCTTCCAATTTTTGACAAAGCTCAAGAACAGTTTTTTCAGCTTCACCAATAGCAACAAAATCAACAGATTTATCCCTCAACGCTTCGTAGGGCAGGACACTAACATGAGTTCCAAACAAGCAAATTTTTACCTCTGGAAAATTCTCTTTAATTCTCCGAGTCATTTGAACGTCAGATACGAAGGTAGGAGTGCACGTAGAGGATACAATCAGGTCAGGGGAGATCTTGTTGATTCTTGCAAACATGTCTTCGGGACTCAGTTCTTCAGCGATGCAATCAATTATGCTAACATCAAAGTCATTTGCCCTGAGAAGCCCTGCAACATAAGCCAGATGAAGAGGTGGTAGAAGCTCATAGACTGGCATCCTCAGGATGCATTGACATCTGTACTCTCTAAAGCAATTTTCTTGGAAGGGTAAATTAACGAAGGTTACATGCATTTGCCATCATCGTCCACTGATTAATTATGGGAGTTGTATATTAACTTTTCACTACCGGGTTTTGCGTAATTTACTTTTTTTACGATACATGACAGAAATAATTTTTTACCAAAAGGTAGGTGCATTCCATAATACAGTATCCGATTTATTATGGGAAGCACTGATCCGAGAAGTTTTAAGTAACGTAGAGGTGGCAAATATAACCCGGATTCTTCCGAACTAAGCTTATTACGAATGTTCCAATAATAATAAATCAGCCCCCCCCATGCAGCTTCTTTTTCAATATTTTAAATCCAACACTTGTAAGTAAATCGATAAAACCATCATCATAACGTCTAAAACGTCCTTCAATTTTATCTTTAACAGAATACAACCCCGAATTATAAGGAACCTCAATGAGAGAGATGCCATTCCTTTTTAGGATTCTGTATATTTCTCGTATTGCTAATGTGTCATTTTCTATATCAGATAGACAATAAGATATGATAATCCTGTCAAAAACTTCGTCCACAAAAGGTAAATGGCAAATATCTCCTTGAACACATGTATTCTTTATTTTTGCTAAAGGGGCTCTGTCTATGTCCAGACCGATCCACCCTTGTCTAAGCAAATCACCGCTGCCGCATCCGATCTCTACAATTTTTCCGCCTTCTTCTGGTGGCATTAATTCAATCATTTGTTTGCTTTTTCTCTTTTGTGAAAATTCGATAGGACCAACTATGTCCATCTCTTTCATTTTTTCGTATTCATTTTCACTCCAAAAGACGTCCTTTCTCTTGCTCATTTCCACAATCTCTATCCCATTTTTATCGTCTTTTTGAGCTTTGCAGACTGAAGGGCAGCCTCAGCCACCTCGATGGCTCTCAATCCCACTTCTCCGTCAGACACTGGTTTTGACCTGTCTTCCACGCATTCTATAAAGTGATTGAGCTCTTCTTTAAGGGGCTCTTTATACTCCAAGGGAATGGTATGTACGCCCTCGTCTCTTAGACTAAAGAACGTTTGCCCGTCTACTTCATCGCTCACGATCCTTGAACTGAATACTTTGAGCTCATGGGGCTTGAGATAATCGACCAGCGCACTTTTTTCACTTCCCGCCACTACTAACTCACGCCTCTTTCCGTATACAGGCGTCAACCAGCTTTCCATGGCAAAACCATAAGTTCCTCCCTCAAATTTCATGGCAATCATGGCCGTTTCCTCAAACTTTGGCTGAAGCTGTTTTTCTATGAACGCCGTGATCTCTCGGGGATATTTGACATCAAGCAGATGACAGAAGATATCAAACTCATGGATCCCCAATGCGAAAATAACACCCATGTCCTTCCTAGGCGGTCCCATGGAATACCTATTCCCGATAAGGGTATATATCCTCCCAAGGTCCCCCCTATCCATCATGTCTTTCAATTTACATAGCGCTGAATGATATCTAAAAATATGACCTACTGCAAGAATGCTATTTTCCTTCTTTGCAATCTGAATGAGTTCTCTGGCATGCTCGGAATTTAACGTCATCGGCTTCTCGACAAATACATCCTTTCCAGCCTCTAAGAATTCCTTTGCTATCTCATAGTGGGTTGTCGATGGAGTGACGATGCTAACTGCTTGTATGTTTGGATCTTTCAATATTTTCTCATAATTTGTACATTCCACTCCAAAACTTTGGCTTATTTCTTTAGCTCTCCTCTCATCTACATCATATATCTTGACGTGTTCGACTGCACATTCTGCCGCGAGCTCCTTAAACACTCGGACGTGGTTTTCACCCCATTGCCCCACTCCTATTACTGCGACGCCCTTCATCATCTCCTCCATGCCTTTATTGTGTTTACAACGTATTCAACTTGCCCTTCTGTTAACTGTGGATGAATCGGTAGAGATAGAACCTCTCTCGCGCACTTTTCGGTATTAGGCAAAGCCAAGTATCTCGAATCGCCCATGCATGGCTGCCTGTGAACTGGAAGGGGGTAATGTATGCCAGTGCCAACACCACTCTTTTCCAAATGCTCTCTCAGCCCGTCCCTTTGGGGGGTTCTTATCACGTAAAGATGATAAACGTGCCTAGCCCATTCTTTTTCGATGGGGGTGGTAATTTGGTCCACATCTTCAAGGAGTTTGGTATAAAGATCTGCTACTTTTCGCCTTTTTTCTATCCACCCTGGTAGATGCTTCAGTTGTTGCCTCCCTATCGCTGAATGTATCTCACTGAGCCTGAAGTTCAGCCCAAGGATCCTGTGTATATGCTTATCCTCTTCTCTCCTCCCATGGTCTCGCAACATATATATCTTGTCCGCCAACTCCTCATCGTTTGTAACCACCATGCCCCCGTCACCACACACCGTCATGTTCTTTGATGGATAAAAACTGAAACAACCTATATCGCCGATTGTGCCAACTTTCTCGTTTTTACAGAGGGCTCCATGAGCTTGACAGGAATCCTCTATCACATGAAAACCGTTGTCTTGTGCCAAGTCAATTATTGGATCCATATCTGAGGGGTGACCATACAAGTGAACTGGAATGATGGCTTTAGTTCTATCTGTAATCTTATCCTCTACATCTATAGGATCTATCGTATAGGTCTCCAGGTCAATGTCCACGAAGATCGGCTTGGCCCCAAGAAATAGTATAGGGGTTGCAGTGGCGATGAATGTGTGGGATGGCACTATTACCTCATCCCCTTTACCAATCCCCACCGCAATGAGAGACAAAAGAATCGCAGCTGTTCCAGAACTTAAGCCGATGGCGTACTTGGCTGAGCAAAAATCTCGAAATTCGCCTTCAAATTTTCTTAACACCTCTCCTTTCACAAACCTTCCACTATCCAGCACTTCTAGTACTGACCTCCTTATTTCATCGTCGACATACATCTCACTAAGATTTATTTTTTCCACGATTGGCCTCCCATTCATATGGCACTTTAAAATAATTCAGGTCACACGTCAACTCATCTATTTTTTTGACGGCTTTGGCAGGATATCCGTAGGCCACAGAGTTATCAGGGATGTTTTTTGTAACGAGTGACCCCATCCCAATCAGAGAGTTCTTTCCAATAATTACCCGCGGTCCTATGGTGACATTTCCCCCTATCTTGGCATTCCTCTTTATAACGACGCTTTTTGCACAGTCCTCAAATCTGGGGCATGGAGGATGGGGGACATTTAAAATGACCACGGACGGACCTATCCAAACGTCATCTTCAATTTTAACGAACTCGGGGATAAAGCAATTGGAATGAATTCTCACATTATTCCCTATCCTGTTGTCACGCTCCACAACTGTATGACTGCCAATGCTAACGTTATCTCCGATGAGGTTGTTTTCTCTTAACAAGATTCCATGACCGGTTTGAAAGTTATTTCCTATTCTATTTCCCAAATATATCACGGAATGAGATCTGATGATCGCATCATCCCCAATAATCGTGGCCTTCTCCAACCCCACAGGCTCAACGCCGATCTCAACATATTCCCCTATCTTTGGATTTTTTCCTATAACCACATTATTACCTATCTTCGTCATTTATTCTACCTGCTTTCAGTCTACAAAATGAAGAGTTTCTCCAAGCTCCTGCCTATACAGTCTTTTTCCACATTCCTTCCTTTTCTAATTATTGCATTTTGAACCTTTACGTTTTCCTTTACCTCCACTCCGTCCATTATCAAGGAATTGGTTATTCTGCTACCATAATTTACAGTCACCTTATTACCAATGACGCTTGTCTCTACTTCACCTTTGATCTTGCATTTTTCTCCGACCAAATATTTCATCTTTCTTTCTTTAATCATCCTGAGGTTGGCTTTCAGCAAATCCGACGGTGTGGTGACGTTCATTCTCCACCCGTCAAGCCAAACATAACTAACTCTTAGTCCTCTATCGACTATTAATTGTAATGCGTCGGCGAATTCATATTCTCCTGTCTCCGACTTAGTTATCCTTCCTATTGCATCAAATATGACCCGCGTCAAGATATACACTCCCGCAAAGGTGGCGTCACCTGCACCTTCTTTTGGTCTTTCTTCAATCCTGGTTATTTTTCCATTTTCTATGAATGCCACGGCACTTTTCTTTATTTTCCTTTCATCCAGTATAAACGAAACATCGGCTCTCCTCTCAAAGTGCGTTGAAAACAGTCTACTGAGATCTCCTTGAAAAAAATTATCTCCCCATATGAGCAAAAAATCTTCCCCAACATATTTCTCCACCAGTTTAATCGCTTTTGCAGCACCTTCTATTTTTCTTTGACGTATGAATTTCACTCCCCTGATCTCTCTTTCTATCTGCTCACCCAAATGACCTGTTATCACAAGTATATCCTCTACTCCGATATCCTGCATCCTTTCTATGGTGTAACTCATGAGTGGTTTGTTTAGGATGGGAAGTAGTGCTTTCGGCGTATCCCCTGTCAGCGGTAACATCCTTTCTCCGAAACCTGCTGCAGGTATTACGCCCATCATACCTCGATAATCATCCCTCAAGATACTTTAAGAAGAAACCTACCAAATTAGGATATTTACTTAAAAACTTTGCAAATTTGACTTCAGGCCAGAACTTAAAGATGCCGTTTCTCCATCTGAACTCTTCGACTTTTTGGAGAGGTCTGACCAAGGGATTTTTCATTTGCGCCAATTGAACTAAATAAAATAAATTCTCTAAAACACCTCTGTCACTTTCTTTAATCCATGGTAGATTACATTTAAATCTCCCAACCTCGGTTGCCCAGGAGACAGAGGAGTTGGGCTGGGTGAAACCATATTTCACTGCCGATTCAAATAACGGTGTCCCAGGATATGGGGTATATACTTTAGGGCCATCCAGTTTAACATCGTATTTTTCATACAAATGATACATAAATTCTAATGTCCTTTTCATGTCCTCTTTGGTCTCACCTGGAATACCGATCATGAAGTATACGCCCACGCTAATTCCCGCGTTCTTACAAATTTTAATGGCTTCTTCTATTTGAGCGACGGTTAAATCCTTCTGCATTATTTCAAGCACTCTATCTGATCCAGATTCAGCGCCAATAAACAACTCTTCGCAGTTGTCCTTTAATTCATCTATGAATTTTTCGGAAATGTAGTCTGCCCTGATCTCCGTTCCCCAGGATAAGTCGATGTTTTTGACGATATCTAATGCCCTTTTTTTATTGATGAAAAACTCGTCTTCACTGAAGATGATGCCGTCAATACCATGCTTCTTTAGTTCCTCGATTTGCTCCAAGACATACTCAGAGCTGTGCCCCCTCCATTTTCTTTTATGAACCAATAGATTGTAGCAGAATCCACATCTGTGAGGGCATCCACGGCTGGTATTAATGGGCAGAACCTTCTTACACCCCCACTTCTCCTGAAAGTATCTCTCCAATTTAACCAAATTCCATGGAAGTTCATAATCATCAAGATCGGTTATAAACTCCCTCTGGGGATTGAACTTAAGCCGTGTGTCTTTTTTATATCCCAACCCTCGGATTTCCCCAAAATTTCCCCCATTTTCTAACGCCTTCACCAACTCCACTATCGTTTGTTCTCCCTCTCCAACCACAACAAAATCTATGCTCTTCTCCCTTAGCGTTATCTCTGGCAGGATTGTAGCATGAATGCCTCCCCACGCAATGGGAACCCCTATTTTGGATATCTCTTCAGATGCCTTTAAACTAAAAAGTAGCGGACTACCCGTTAGACTTGAGAAGCCTACTAAAATTGGATTTTTTCTGATCACCAACTCTCTGAGTTGGTCTATATTTTCTTTCGTTCCTTTTTCATGAATAATTTTGACAGAATAACCTTCTTTTAATAAAGCTGAAGCAGGATAAAGTAAACTAAAGGGGGGATAAAGTTGATGATGCATTGGGTCTTCCATCTTCACTAGGACTACATCTGTCATTACACAACCAAAGTTAAAGTCCGCTACATAATATATTTTTGCCCTGAAAAAATTTGGGATTGACTGGGTACACGCATTACATGTTAGCACTTAAGGACGATTTAAGGCTTCATCATAGACTGCTAATAACCTTTCCATCATTTTATCCCAAGAAAACTTCTCTAAGGTAAGCCTTCTCGCGTTGATACCGATCTTCCTCGATGTCTTTTGATCTTGCAATAAAGTTTTAATATGGTGGGCTAACTCCTCGATATTACCAGACTGAAAGAGCACGCCTGTTTTTAGGTGCTCTAAATATTCCTCAACTCCTGGAATGCGAGAAGAGATGATTGGCTTACCAGAGGCCATAGCCTCCAACAATATATTTGGAAAACCGATATTTGAGAAGGAAGGTGAGACAAATACATCAGCAGCCGCCAAGAATCTGGGGATCATATCATGTCGCACTGCACCCGGAAAATGAGCATGGGCAATTCCCAGGCCAGATGCCAGCTTTTGTAAGTTATTTTTATCGTGTCCCTCCCCCAGTATGACAACAGAAACTGAACCTAGGTCTTCCTGTACAATGGATACCGCCTTCAATAGAACGTCAAACCCCTTCCAAGGGTCCATTCTACCTCCACTTAAAATTATCGGACTGATAAATTTGGATTTTAATTCTCTGCCATCCGTAGTTGGTGAAAACATTTCTGTGTTTACTCCATAGGGCACCAGTCTAATTTTATGGGGAGGTACACCCATATGTAACAACAATCTTTCTCCGTGTTTGGTGTTGGGGAGCATAAAATCATAGATTTTCGAATGATGTATTTGAAGCGAATATGCCATTTTAATCCTGAAATCTGGCAGGTTCCAACTTGCTTCCACTCCCTTCTTTGGATCCCATCCCTCTGGCTTGAGGAGGCATGCCACCTCGTATGGAAAGTCTCCTCCATACCTAAGTAAGTAGGAGGGGCGGGGTGCAACTTTATGGGAGACTGACCCAGCAATTGCCCCCAGAGACACGTCCATAGAGTGGACGATATCTACATCGTATTTCCGCACCACATAAAGTGCGATAGCACTTAAAGAAGAGGCGCCAACAATCCAAGGTAAGAAATTAAAAGTTCCCTTGTGCAAAGGAGGGAAAGGAGCCCTAAAGACGTCTAATCCATCATATTTTTCATGGAATTTACGTCCTATGGCTGACTGCGTGACGATAAAAATTCTATGTCCCATTTCACGTAGACTTTCAGATACCTGATATGCTGTGGAACCAGGGCCCCCAATATGGGGCGGGTATGTTCGTGAAATTAAACATATTTTCATAGTTGTGCTCCGTCACAGACGCGTGCTTATCGAGACCTCTTCTTTCGCTGGAAGGTCAACGATAACAAATGCGTCTTCTCCTTTTTTAAACCATCTAAAATCCTTTGATACCATAAAAGAGATTGGCTTTCGTAGCATTTTAAACCTAAGGGTAAATCCCTTTACACGGTCGTTAGAATACAGTTTTACATCCAATCGGCCCTTTGAATCTATGACGTCCATCTTCACATTGTCTCTCTTCCTCCACCACTCAGCTATCTGACCTCCCGTAGCAAACCATCCATCTCGATTAAAACAATGTTTAACGAGATTTCGAAAGATCCATTCGCCCCTAAAAAAGCCCCTATCAAACCTCTTTCTTAACCGTCGTTCTAATCTAAAAACTTCCTCATCAAACGAAGATAAGTGCCAAAGGAGGGCTAATAGTCCGTTTCTTTCAATGGTGGTATCTGCAAGCTTTTTACATGATTCAAGAGCTTCTGAAGGATCAAACTCCCTCCCCCCCACTAATGCTAAGTCCATAATGGTCAAGGGCAACTCTAAAATTGATATTTCCCGCCCCTCCTCGGTATCGAAGGGTTCATATGGAAGGCATACACCCGATCTGAAACCTGGAACGTCATTAAAAAAATCCGTCGAATCATAAGTGAAACCAACCTTTTCTTGGATCCTCCATGTCTCAGGGTATATAAATCGAGCTCTGTGTTGCCTGACACCCCTGACTTTCTTGTTTAAGATGCTCTCAAGCAGTTCTTTTTCTTTCTGCAATTGTTTTTGATGATTGTAAGAGTGAAAACTTCCGTGGAGTCCTATTTCGCATCCATGCCGATCAAGATTTTTGATGATCTTTTTTGTGAATGGGTGTTCCAACGCATATGTACTGTCACGTTTGCTACTATTGTTCAGAAAGAAGAAAGTGGGAACAGTTCCCATATCCCTTCCATATTTAACGATTTTCTCAAAATTCAACCATGGATCAAAATCCATGAGATGAAATAACTCCGTAGGTATGAACTTGAGCAAGTCCGCTCTCCCATAAAAATATCCCATTGAGCCTGGGAGGTATAACATGGACAATAGAAGTTGGATGAGCCCTTTTTTAATCTTTAAGTGAAGTAAGTCCCTCAGTGACCTTAACAGGAGAAGATGGGGTGGCTGCAGAAAGTGGTCAACATCATGAGAGGAGAACATTGCAAAGCTTTTTCCATCAGGCCAAAGCCATTTTTGTACTCCAGGAATACCCGTGATTTGATGGTATTGACAGATGATGTTCCAAATTATAGCCTCATATTCATTCACAAGAGGTGTGTTCACCAAGCCATATTTGTACATGACTGAATTAATTCCTGGGATTCTGCCATATTCATCCATTCTCATCCCTCTGTCCTCCTGCAAGGTTGCCTCTCCCCCAGCCAAAAGATATCCCACACTTTCAAATAGATTGGAACTGATCCACGCGGTCATTCCTCTCCCAATTCTGTGTATTACAATAGCAGGGGTCTTAGTTTTGGCTTTATTGAAATCCAAAACGGTGCCATTCACCTCGCTATGGCCAACAGACACACAAGGTGTAAAGCCGAAGAAAAAAGGCACATCGTGTTCGGGGATAGATTGCCTTTTATGAAAACGCATCCAACCTCCAATTTCTGGTGGCTTTGTGGGGCGGAAACCACGAGACTTCACCCCAAACAGAGCATCTACGTCGGTCTCCGATTCAATACTGCCCACTTTGATGATACAGGCTCCGTTGGCAACGTACTCATATAAAGAATTGAAATCTTGACCCAATGCAACGCCATCTGGAAACATGGTTACGGGAAAGTTTGAATTTAACTCTAGACACTCGACATTAGAAATCTGAAATGATAGACCCAGATGCTTCAGGACTTGAGATGCCCCATGTGCTGACAAAGCACTATCGTCCGTACGAGCCAATTGCACTTTTTGCATGTTCTCTCATCCCTTTTTTGAAAAACTTACTTAATTAGAACAATTTACTCTCTATATCAAAAAACGCATATTAAAGATTGTTCTCGGTTTGGCCTGTTAATAATGCCGTCTCGCGTCCTTAGAAAATATTATGTGTCTCAGAGCCTATCTTTTTATCTGATGTCTGCGGAAGTACTGTAGGATAGGAAGGATGTGTAAAGAAAAATGATAACTGCGCTCAGGTGATAACTATTAAAAAAAGCATCATAATACCAGCATACAATGAGGAGGAGGCTATTGTAAAAACCATAGACGGTGTAAAAAATGTAATCAACGAGTCTTACGAGGTTCTTGTAATAGATGATGGATCTTCTGACAACACTTATGAGTTAGCGAAAAGTTGTGGCGTCAAAGTCCTTCGGCATGAGACAAATAAAGGCAAAGCTGCTGCTATAGCAACGGGCATAGAAAATGCATCTGGGGGGATTATCATAACAACCGATGCAGATTGCACCTATGAAGCAGAGGCGATCCCTAAATTGGTAGAATTAGTGGAAAAAGGAGCAGACCTGGCTATCGGATCGAGATTTCTAGGTCAAATTGAGGGCATGAGACTTCTAAATAAGATCGGCAACAAGATCTTTTCAAATTTAATTTCACTGTTCGTAGGACAAAAAAATACAGATGCGCAGAGCGGGCTACGATGCTTTAGAAAAGATCTATTTCGCAGACTGATAGTCGAGGCCAAAGGTCTGGATTTCGAGACGGAAATGACGTCCCGGGCTTTGAAGGAAGGCTACAAAGTCGTTGAAATTCCGATAAAATATAGGGAAAGAGTTGGGGAGTCAAAACTAAATCCATTCGTCGACGGATATCGTATGTTACGGGCTCTTCTGAGAGGTACACGCCCCCTTGATAGGTATCGGAGATATTTGCTGAGGAAGGTGATGAGGGAACATATAGAGCCCAATACAAAGGTGCTATACATCGGCTCTGATGGAGGGAGTCTAGTGAGCCACTTAGTGGGAGTAAACACCATTCATTATTATGGGATCCCCCAGAGATCCGTTCCAAAGGGGCTGGTTTGGCTCAAGGAGCCAGAAAAAGATTATGACTTTGTCGTGATGACAGACCTAACAGAGGTGGAAGATGATATCAAGTATCTTCAATTGGCGAACAAATGCTTGAAAAATGGGGGGAAAATAATTATATGGCTACCCAATCCCAACGCCCATGCTCTCCTCTCTTGGTTGATGCTCTTGAGGTTGTTGGGGCCTTTTGAACACATTAGATACTACACCATGGGAATCCAAAAACTTTTACTCCAAACCAATTTCAAGATGGTGCTTTTTAAAAGATGTAACTTACATGTGAACATCCTAGTCATTGGTGAGAAAGAGGAGTGATAATGAAAACATGTTACTGCTATGCTTTTTGGGCTACACAGGATAAAAAAAGTTTAGTGCCAAATGGTAGATACATGCCATAATACAGGATCCTGTTTATTATTGGTGATGATAGTCTGATGAGCTTTAGAAGCCAAGATGGTGGTAGATATAACCCAGAATCTGTTGAACTTAACTTATTGCGAATGTTCCAATAATAATAAAGTAAACCTCTACCATATAACCTCTTTTTTAGTATTTTAAATCCACATCCCTTAACTGTGTCAATAAAAGCATCGTCATAACGCCTAAAATGTCTACATAGCTCATCTTTTGCAGACCATAATCTGGGATTATAGGGGACCTCAATTAGAGCGATTCCGTCTTTTCTCAAAATCCTGTATATTTCCTGTATCGCTAGCATATCCTCTTCTACATGCTCTAAACAATAAGATGCAACGACCTTGTCGAACGCACCTTCCACAAAAGGTAAATGGCAAATGTCTCCTTGAACACATGTGTTTTGTATTTTTGCCAGTGGCTCTCTATCCACATCCAAGCCGATCCACCCCTCCTTAAGTAAATCACCACTACCACATCCAACGTCTATAATCCTCTCTCCCTCATTCATTGAAATCGATTTGATAATTTGCATGGTTTTTCTTTTGAGTGCGAACTCAACGGGGCCAACAATGCCCATTTCCTTCAATTTAGCATACTCTAGCTCGCTCCAGGAGCTATATGTCTTCTTGTTCATTTTTTTTGTCCCCCCTATTAGTGTCCCACAGGCATCAATCATATTGAGTCATCATCGTTCCTTCATTTAGTTTTTATGAAATCACGCAATCCAACGTGCAATGAAAAAACGTATCCGACGATTATTGGTGCTATCGTGAGCAAACGGTAAAGGAGTACGACAGCAACGCTAACTTCCCTTGAGATGCCTAACGCTGTGTACAACAAGACCATGGTTGCCTCGCTCACGCCCAGTCCGCCTGGTATATTGGATACCCCACCCGTAATCGCAGCAACACACTCAACAACGATGATCCATGTGAGGGGGATATAGTAGTCGGCGGACAAGAACAGAGATTTTGTGAATAACGCTCCAACAATCCAGAATAACGCAGTAATAGGGAGGACATAATACATTTGCTTATTAAAAATTATCGTTATCCACGTCTCTCTGACCGTTTTCATGAGATTAAAAATAAAGGTTGTTGTTCTCCTCAATATTGGATTTCGTATATGTTCGCTTTTACGTCGTAATTTATCGAAGATGCCAGCAGGGGTGCTGAGGAAAACCAGCGTGCATATTCCAACAAAAAGTATGACATAAGTTATTTTAGCTAAAGATATATTTTTAAAAAATAAAAACACCCCAAAGATTCCAATGAATAATGCTATACTCGTATCTAACGCATATTCAAATGTAACAACTGAGGCTCCGTCACTCGGCTTAACATCACATGTCTTGTTGAGCAGTATCGCCTTTGCCGGAACATTTAATTTAAATGGAGTGGTGTAGAACAAGAATTTGCTTATAAATTCGATCATAACTATTTTTCTAAAAGGCACGTTTTTCTTATTTGTAGAGAGGAGCAAGTGCTTCATCCGCAATGCAGCGATAAAACGTAAAATTAAAATTAGCAATATTGCTACGAGAATAAATTGGATGTATTTTATAGAATAGATTATGGATAGGCTTATGTTCATTTTCCAAATTAAATAAAGCAATATCCCTAACCCTATCAAAGATAGAATTACGCCCTTGATTTGGTTTTTCATGATAATCACTCTTGTCTTACACTATTCAACAAAATTTTCAAATCCTCATCAGCGCGGATTTTTGGTTCTCATTTTAACTCTTTCTTAGTTTTTTCAATGTTTGTAAGTGTGCGCTCTGCATCCTCCTTGTGGCTCTGTTGCCGCATAAATAGTTTTGCCGTAGCTATTGCCCGTTGGTTCAACTGTTCACTGCATTTTATATCGATTTCTTCCATTCCCTAGCTTATATAAGTCACTATTCCTCTTCTCAAAGCTCGCATAGTTATATCAACCACGTTACCAACAGATGTTTGTTCATTAGGATATCCATAAGTATCTATAATCTGATATCTCAAATAAAAACGATATGGTTAAGAGTTAAGGGTATTTCATGCCAAAATGGTATAGACGATTAAGTACTTTATTTTCCATATATGAGAACAGTTAAATGAAATGTTTGGAATGAAAAGGAAAAAATGTGAAGGAGTTGAGGGGGATGAAGAAATCGTTACTCACAAATCTTCATAGAGATAGAAACTTTAAAATCATTCAAAAGCTTGTTGACAAAAATGACTTTATTTTAGATATTGGTACTTCAGATGGACTGTTGCTAAATTATTTTAATGGCGTAGGCATCGATGTAACTAGTGAGAGATTTGAATCCAGTGGGAATATGGTTGTAAACGATGTTGAAAAAAGTTTTTCTTTTAAGGATGAGATCTTTGATGTTTGTGTCGCCTCTCATATAATCGAGCATCTGGACAACTATGAGATGCTGATAAAGGAGTGCTATAGGGTACTCAAAAAACACGGAAAAATTATAATTTTAACTCCAGAATGGTATTCTGATTACGTGATTAAAATATGCTTAAAACTCAGACTCTTAACTGATATTGATCATAAAAATATTTCACAAAAAAAGAGTTAGAAAGACTTCTAGAGAACAATGGTTTTTCAAAACTAAAGATGGGCAACTATAAATGCCGAATGAATATGTTTTATGTAGGTATCAAAAAATAATTTTAGAGTTCTCATCGTTTATACCGATGATAGTGTTCACAACCTCCTCGATCTCCTCTCTCTTGAGCGATACCGCAGAAGGCAGGCTGATCCCTTTTCTTGACAATTCTTCTGCGATTGGGAGCCTTTCATCGCTTTTGTATGGCGGCATGGTATGCATCGGATGGAAAAATGGTCTGGAGTCGATCTCATTTTCCATTAGTCTCAGCATCAACTCATCTCTGTTAATCCCGAACTCGTCTTCAATTAGTACGGAATACATCCAATACACGTTTTTTGCCCATGTTGCTTCTGGTGGCAACGTTATTCCACCAACATCGTTCAACAACGAATTATATGATTGTGCATTTTTTCTCTTCGTCTCAACCATTTTATCGATTTTCTCGAGCTGTGCCACGCCCAACGCAGCCTGTATGTTTGTCATCCGATAGTTGAAACCAATATACTCATGCCAATACCTTTTTTCTTTCGACATCGCATGATCTCTTAACATCATGGCTTTTTTGGCAAACTCCTCATCATTTGTTGTGAGCATACCACCCTCACCAGTTGTGATTATCTTATTCCCATAGAAGCTAAAACAACCGATATCGCCGATCGATCCCACCTTTCTTCCTTTATACTCTGCACCATGTGCCTCTGCCGCGTCCTCGATGATATAAAGGTCATGATCTCTTGTCATATCCACAATTGGGTCCATGTCACATGGGTGACCGTATAGATGCACTGGGATTATCGCTTTTGTGTTTTTTGTTATTTTCTCTTCTATTTTCTCTGGATCGATGCACCAGTGATCAGGGTGAGAATCGACAAAGACTGGTTTTGCATTACAATAAACTACGGCATTTGCAGTTGCCACAAAAGTTAAAGTTGGAACGATTACCTCGTCTCCTTTCTTCATTCCTAATGTTGCTAGAGCTAAATGCAAAGCAACAGTTCCGTTCGATGCGGCAACGCCATATTTAGTCCCACAATATTTTGCAAATTTTTCCTCGAACTCTGGAATAAATTCTCCTTTTGAGCTGATCCAACCAGATTTTATCGCCTTTATGACGTTCTTTAATTCCTTTTCGCCGATGCTTGGCTCTGCTACTGGTATCATTTCTATACTCTCAGAGCTCTTGTAACAATTTTAGTCTCAGTGGGATAATTAGGAGCATCCCACGGAAATCTTTCTCCACTTTGCCATTTCTCCCACCTATCTAGATCTTCTTTGACCATTATTTTCACCAGTTTGTCGAATTTTACCTTTGGTCTCCAACCCAATTTCTGTTTTGCCTTGGAATAATCCCCTTGCAAGAAATTGACATCTAGAGGTCTGAAAAATCTCTTATCCACTTTAACATTTTCTTGCCAATCCAAACCAACAACATCGAATGCCTTCTCTGCAAACTCTTTAACAGAGTGGGTCTCGTTTGTCGCAATAACGTAGTCATCTGGCTCTTTTTGCTGTAGCATTAACCACATTGATTCAACGTACTCAGGAGCATATCCCCAATCCCTCTTTGCATCTAAATTACCGAGTCTCAGCTCCCTTTCTATTCCCAGAGCAATTTTTGCGACAGCATTAGAAATCTTCCTTGTTACAAATTCTAAACCCCTCAAAGGAGATTCATGATTGAAAAGAATCCCATTACAGGCAAAAATTTTGTAACCTTCTCTATATATCCTCGTTAGCCAGTAACCGTATAGTTTTGCCGCTGCATAAGGACTGGATGGTTGAAACGGTGTGTCCTCACTCAGGGATGTGAGATTTCCTCTTCCATATAATTCACTCGTCGATGCTTGGTAAAACCTTATATTCGGATTTATCTGTCTTATCGCCTCCAAAACTCTTGTCACCCCTAAGCCCGTAATTTCACCTGTGCCGACAGGTTGCTCGAAAGAAGCTCCAACAAAACTTTGGGCCGCTAAATGATACACTTCATCAGGCTCAGAAATTTTAATTGCCTCAACGATAGAAGTCGTGTCAACCAAATCCGCTGGGATCAGGTTTACACTGTCAAAAATCTCCAAATACTGAAGTCTCCAGAAGTTTGGCGTTGACAATCTTCTATACGTTCCATAGACCTCATAACCTTTCTCTAACAAAAACTTTGCTAGATATGCACCATCTTGCCCTGTTATTCCCGTTATCAATACTCTTTCCATTTTCTCCACCTACTTCCCTTTTACAAACTCTCCTGGATTAAGTCGAAAATCGAAGATTTTCAGACTGTTAGAAACCCCGAAGGGTTTCAACTTATCACTGAATTGGCTGCGATGGTCGCCCCAGCGTTTAACATGCTATTAACTCCCGTGTGAACGTTGTCGCCCATGATCACACCAAGTTTTCTTCTTCCCGAATCGACGAGCTTGCCCTTTATCATGACCCTGGTGTTTTTCATCGAATCGATGATTGGCGACCTTGGTTCCAGCACCAAGATTGTAGTTAGTCCCGATGATGCTATGCACGTCCTTTTTTGGATTCATTTTTTAACGACATCTTTTACTATGTCTACAAATTGCTTGACTACCTCTATCCTCTTAGACACATCAAACACATCTTTTTCTGTCAGGTCGTAGTACTCATGTGATAACAAGTTCCTATAAAATACTAAATTGGATAATCTCTTCTCCAATCCCCCCTCGATAAATTTATTTTTCGCTAGTAATCTAAAAATCTCTCTGTAAGTAGAGGGCATACCAAGATCGTTCGCCACCACCATTTCTTCTCCCAAATCTATAGTTCTATTGAGAATGGAGAACAAAACCATCGATAACGAGTAAAAATTTTTCTTATCCTCCAAATCCCCTATTTCCTTTATATCTAATCCTTCCAAATCTCTGAAATATTTTTCAATATCGCTTATTATCTTCCCGATTCTCTCCGTATCATACATTTCATTCACCCAAGATACGGGAGCAGTACCTCTTAATCATCGGCTGAACATCTAAATAGGATTTGAGGATCTCTGCTTTAACCCTCTGCAATGTTAGATCATCTTTTTTATACAAAATTTTCCCCTCTTTTAAAACCCTAAATTGTATCATTGGTGGAAGGTCCCAGAATATGGATATATCTATTTTTTTAGATGAATTGCTCAATATTTCTTCTTTTACTTTTTTTGGGATATCCCTATCTGTGAGCACACAGATGTCTATGTCGGAAAATGGCTTTACACTGCCTTTGACCCTAGAGCCGAACAGGTATATTGCCTCAACCTCATCCTTCTTCAATTCATCTATTACCTTATCAATCTCCATTTCATCGCCTCTTATTTAATCTCCAATCTTGAAATATTTAAGTCTTCTCCGGTTTATCCCAACGCTTGATGCAACTCATTTCACAAACTCCCCTGGATTTATCACTGAATCTCCCTCTCGATGGTCTTTCTGGCATCCTCATAAACACCCACACTGAGCCACATGACCACTGCCAGTTTATCCAGAGCGTCCAAAGCCTCGTTCTTCGAGATTTTCTGTACTTTCGCAGCCCTGATCAAGACCCCAATCGAACCGATAACCTCCAATCCTAAGTCAATCGCAAACCTCCTTGCTGCAAGATCATCGAGAAGGATTGGACATCTCCTTCTTCTTGCGAGCATTATTGCAATCGCCTCCCCAATTTCTATACCCACCCTTTCTGCAATTTCTTTTACCTTATCGTTGATATCGTGATCAATTACGATCCATCCGTTCTCTATTTCATTCTCTATCAAAAATGCATCCGCCATTCCTTCTTCCTTTCCTCGATCGACAACCTCTTTCTTGGCGGCATAAGGTATAACTACCTCTCCAAACAACTCTTTTAGAAGCTTTAACTTGCCTATTCTCGCGAGGTGTATCAATGGACCTGAATTGCTGATGATCATTCTTGCATGGCCCATTGAACGTCCACATCCAAATCCTCTTTTTCATATCGAAAAGGGATGTTTTTCTTCTTTAATTCTTCCAGTGCTCCCCTATATGTCATTCCAGCCATTCCCGCTGCTTTCCAAAGAGATACCTTCCCCTCACCATACGATTCTAATGCCTTTTTGATACGATATTCTCTCAAGGCATTCCCCAGGAGTTTGCGCAGCATCGTACCCTTATCGATGGCCTCCAATTTGCACGCCTCTTCAATATCATGCAAGTATTCTTCTGGCAGTCTGACAGATATTGTTCTCATGTTTTTCACCTACGTTACATCTTGTTATAATGTATACTTAAGGGTTTGGATGTACTTATTTGAATCCATGCATGACAAGGGACGGTATCTTTAAAAGCAAGAAATTCTCCTCTTTCGAGAGCTCTTGCCCTTGACATGTTGTCAAGCACTGACTATTTCATCGCCAGCGAAATATTCCGCAGTATGAGAGCCCATTAAATCCTGCTCCATATGTGACTAATATTTTTTCTGCCAATTTTGTCACCTATCACAAAAATCTTTTACATAGTTTTACAAACTCTCCTGGATTAAGTCGAAAATCGAAAATTTTCAGACTGTCGCAGATTGCAAATCTGCTAGAGTTCACAACTCATGGAGTTGGAACAGTTAGAAACCCCGAAGGGATTCAACTTATCGCTGAATTGGCTCTAATAGTGGCGCCAGCGTTTAACATGCTGTTGATGCCTGTACGCACGTCGTCTCCCATGATCACGCCAAGCTTACCATGTTCATCCCCATCGAACTATATCAGGGACCAAATCAAAGTCATCGTCATATGATGCGATGTCATTGATTTTTAATTCTTTCATCGTTGCAACATGAATCGCATCCCTCGGAAAAAGACCCATCCTCATCACGTCAACGAACGTCCCGATCGTTCTCTCTGGCACGGGGACTACTTTCAGTTTGCTGAACGAAGCAATCCAGTCTATGATCTCCCCTGCATCATCGCAGTATTTTTTTATTTTCTCTGGGCTATCTCTCATGACATCTGCTATGTGCAAATTCTCACGTATCTTCATAAGTGCACCAATGTAATTAAAAACTATCTCATCTACAACGAGAACAGATATGATGCCTTCAAATTCTTTATCTGCCAGTCGCTGAAAGAAATCTTCCGTCTTCTCATTGACCCTTGGATCATCTGAGCCCAGGAGATACTTGAGAAAAATCGTGGCATCAATATAGATTTTGTCGCCGCTAAACTGGTCTATTGGGTTCACATTTTCACCGCTGATATTCAGCTTTTTCCATTTCATCTCTGAACCGCTTGAACTCTTTTTCGCTCATTCTCATGCCAAGGCGGAGTTCTTCACCTTTTTTCATGGGATTCACCTTTCGCTTGATTATGAGTTCGTCCTCTTGGATCTCGATTGTGAGCGTATCCCCTTCCTCAATGCCCCATTCTTCCCTTATGACTTTTGGCAATGTCACCTGACCTCTTTTTCCAACATACCACTTGCTTTTGATGGCACTCATGAAATCACCAGCTAAAAATACTTCGTTCTGATATATAAGTTTATCTGAATTCTTTTTTATTCAGAATAATAATAGTTTTCAGAATATCATTTAAATGATTATGAGTTCTTAGATTCGCTTGACACAACTCCTTTCACAGACTCTCCTGGATTAAGTCGAAAATCGAAGGGTTTCAACTTATCGCTGAATTGGCTGCGATGATGAACGGACAAAACCAGACTTCTGCATCTATCCTGCTCCTTTCCTATGCAATTTCTTTTGGGTCGACTCGCTGGATGTCTGGTAAGACATCAAAGTCAGCATCATAAGAGAGTATCTTCTCTATACCATTTTCCATCATGCATTGATATGCCAACGCATCATCAAAATTCAGCCCAAAATTTTTCATATGAGATGTTGCGCTTATCCTACTGCCCAGAGTCATTGGCTGTACCGTTAATCCCTCATATCTGAGAAGCCCGGAAAGAAAGATCGCAATGTCCCTCCATCCCAATTTGTAGTTCTCCATGACCACTATGACGGCATCAACATGGAAATCAGTTATCATCCCCCTTAATTCACCGTCTTTGAATCTGCTTAGAACATCCTTGGAGTGCATGCCCTTGGGTTGGCCTAATTCAACCTCCAAGAATATGTTGGCGTCGACCAGATACATCCTATTGCCCCATAGCCCTTCTTGATCTGATTTTAGCCACCTCATGTTGTAGCTCGACGCCTGATTTATCTACATGTGAGAGCATGCCCCAAATCGACTCCACTGGATCTTCTGGTGGCTCCATTATTTTGAGGGCTTCTTTCGTCCTGGTGGCCCATTCATCTAGAGCTTTTTCTGCGGCAAGACTAATAGATCCCTTTTTGTACCCGAAACTGCTCATAGCCGCCTCTCTAAATTTTTTTTCCACATCATCTGAGATACAAACTTTTATACCACCCATCTTAATTCCCAATGATATTAAGGTATTAAGGTATAAAAATCCTTCTCTGATGACTTCGTTCTTGCCCAACAAAAACTCCGCCAAGTGAGAGCCGACGAAACCGGATATTCCCGTTATCAATACTCTTTCCATTTTCTCCACCTACTTCCCTTTTACAAACTCTCCTGGATTAAGTCGAAAATCGAAGATTTTCAGACTGTTAGAAACCCCGAAGGGTTTCAACTTATCACTGAATTGGCTGCGATGGTCGCCCCAGCGTTTAACATGCTATTAACTCCCGTGTGAACGTTGTCGCCCATGATCACACCAAGTTTTCTTCTTCCCGAATCGACGAGCTTGCCCTTTATCATGACCCTGGTGTTTTTCATCGAATCGATGATTGGCGACCTTGGTGCCAGCACCAAGATTGTAGTTGGTTCCGATGATGCTATGCACGTCCTTTTTTGGATTCATTTTTTAACGACATCTTTTACTATGTCTACAAATTGCTTGACTACCTCTATCCTCTTAGACACATCAAACACATCTTTTTCTGTCAGGTCGTAGTACTCATGTGATAACAAGTTCCTATAAAATACTAAATTGGATAATCTCTTCTCCAATCCCCCCTCGATAAATTTATTTTTCGCTAGTAATCTAAAAATCTCTCTGTAAGTAGAGGGCATACCAAGATCGTTCGCCACCACCATTTCTTCTCCCAAATCTATAGTTCTATTGAGAATGGAGAACAAAACCATCGATAACGAGTAAAAATTTTTCTTATCCTCCAAATCCCCTATTTCCTTTATATCTAATCCTTCCAAATCTCTGAAATATTTTTCAATATCGCTTATTATCTTCCCGATTCTCTCCGTATCATACATTTCATTCACCCAAGATACGGGAGCAGTACCTCTTAATCATCGGCTGAACATCTAAATAGGATTTGAGGATCTCTGCTTTAACCCTCTGCAATGTTAGATCATCTTTTTTATACAAAATTTTCCCCTCTTTTAAAACCCTAAATTGTATCATTGGTGGAAGGTCCCAGAATATGGATATATCTATTTTTTTAGATGAATTGCTCAATATTTCTTCTTTTACTTTTTTTGGGATATCCCTATCTGTGAGCACACAGATGTCTATGTCGGAAAATGGCTTTACACTGCCTTTGACCCTAGAGCCGAACAGGTATATTGCCTCAACCTCATCCTTCTTCAATTCATCTATTACCTTATCAATCTCCATTTCATCGCCTCTTATTTAATCTCCAATCTTGAAATATTTAAGTCTTCTCCGGTTTATCCCAACGCTTGATGCAACTCATTTCACAAACTCCCCTGGATTTATCACTGAATCTCCCTCTCGATGGTCTTTCTGGCATCCTCATAAACACCCACACTGAGCCACATGACCACTGCCAGTTTATCCAGAGCGTCCAAAGCCTCGTTCTTCGAGATTTTCTGTACTTTCGCAGCCCTGATCAAGACCCCAATCGAACCGATAACCTCCAATCCTAAGTCAATCGCAAACCTCCTTGCTGCAAGATCATCGAGAAGGATTGGACATCTCCTTCTTCTTGCGAGCATTATTGCAATCGCCTCCCCAATTTCTATACCCACCCTTTCTGCAATTTCTTTTACCTTATCGTTGATATCGTGATCAATTACGATCCATCCGTTCTCTATTTCATTCTCTATCAAAAATGCATCCGCCATTCCTTCTTCCTTTCCTCGATCGACAACCTCTTTCTTGGCGGCATAAGGTATAACTACCTCTCCAAACAACTCTTTTAGAAGCTTTAACTTGCCTATTCTCGCGAGGTGTATCAATGGACCTGAATTGCTGATGATCATTCTTGCATGGCCCATTGAACGTCCACATCCAAATCCTCTTTTTCATATCGAAAAGGGATGTTTTTCTTCTTTAATTCTTCCAGTGCTCCCCTATATGTCATTCCAGCCATTCCCGCTGCTTTCCAAAGAGATACCTTCCCCTCACCATACGATTCTAATGCCTTTTTGATACGATATTCTCTCAAGGCATTCCCCAGGAGTTTGCGCAGCATCGTACCCTTATCGATGGCCTCCAATTTGCACGCCTCTTCAATATCATGCAAGTATTCTTCTGGCAGTCTGACAGATATTGTTCTCATGTTTTTCACCTACGTTACATCTTGTTATAATGTATACTTAAGGGTTTGGATGTACTTATTTGAATCCATGCATGACAAGGGACGGTATCTTTAAAAGCAAGAAATTCTCCTCTTTCGAGAGCTCTTGCCCTTGACATGTTGTCAAGCACTGACTATTTCATCGCCAGCGAAATATTCCGCAGTATGAGAGCCCATTAAATCCTGCTCCATATGTGACTAATATTTTTTCTGCCAATTTTGTCACCTATCACAAAAATCTTTTACATAGTTTTACAAACTCTCCTGGATTAAGTCGAAAATCGAAAATTTTCAGACTGTCGCAGATTGCAAATCTGCTAGAGTTCACAACTCATGGAGTTGGAACAGTTAGAAACCCCGAAGGGATTCAACTTATCGCTGAATTGGCTCTAATAGTGGCGCCAGCGTTTAACATGCTGTTGATGCCTGTACGCACGTCGTCTCCCATGATCACGCCAAGCTTACCATGTTCATCCCCATCGAACTATATCAGGGACCAAATCAAAGTCATCGTCATATGATGCGATGTCATTGATTTTTAATTCTTTCATCGTTGCAACATGAATCGCATCCCTCGGAAAAAGACCCATCCTCATCACGTCAACGAACGTCCCGATCGTTCTCTCTGGCACGGGGACTACTTTCAGTTTGCTGAACGAAGCAATCCAGTCTATGATCTCCCCTGCATCATCGCAGTATTTTTTTATTTTCTCTGGGCTATCTCTCATGACATCTGCTATGTGCAAATTCTCACGTATCTTCATAAGTGCACCAATGTAATTAAAAACTATCTCATCTACAACGAGAACAGATATGATGCCTTCAAATTCTTTATCTGCCAGTCGCTGAAAGAAATCTTCCGTCTTCTCATTGACCCTTGGATCATCTGAGCCCAGGAGATACTTGAGAAAAATCGTGGCATCAATATAGATTTTGTCGCCGCTAAACTGGTCTATTGGGTTCACATTTTCACCGCTGATATTCAGCTTTTTCCATTTCATCTCTGAACCGCTTGAACTCTTTTTCGCTCATTCTCATGCCAAGGCGGAGTTCTTCACCTTTTTTCATGGGATCCACCTTTCGCTTGATTATGAGTTCGTCCTCTTGGATCTCGATTGTGAGCGTATCCCCTTCCTCAATGCCCCATTCTTCCCTTATGACTTTTGGCAATGTCACCTGACCTCTTTTTCCAACATACCACTTGCTTTTGATGGCACTCATGAAATCACCAGCTAAAAATACTTCGTTCTGATATATAAGTTTATCTGAATTCTTTTTTATTCAGAATAATAATAGTTTTCAGAATATCATTTAAATGATTATGAGTTCTTAGATTCGCTTGACACAACTCCTTTTACAAACTCTCCTGGATTAAGTCGAAAATCGAAGGGATTCAACTTATCGCTGAATTGGCTGCGATGATGAACGGACAAAACCAGACTTCTGCATCTATCCAGCTCCTTTTGCGATTTTCTTTATTTTGCTTGTACTTGCTCCCTTATTGTATATAAACACACATAAAAGTAGCACATAATAAATTGATCATCAGAAAAACCAGCATGTTTTTATGGAACTTCATCAGGTTCGTACCTGGTTAAATTAGGAACAACGTCATATGCAGCATCGGTCGAGATTATTATTCTATCCTGACTTAATGCAGTTGCTGCATGGTGGGAGTCAAAAAATGTGAGATTATAGTTCCTCCTCAAAGCAATGCTGGATATGACCATTTCTGGTGTTATCGGCAAAAATTTTATGTTTTTTATGCCTTTCAAAGCCATCACACTGCCAAGTAGTTCATCCTCTCTATCCTCGCTCTTGAAAATTAGTTCCATCTCTAGTAGGCATGCTGATGATGCTTCTACATTTAGCTTTTTATGAAACCTGGAAAATAGTATTTCGGCTTTTCCATGATTTGGATCCAGTTCGTTCATGTATGCAAAGATGACATCGTTCTCTATGAGCAAGAGATCACCTACTGGTGGATGCCTCCCTAATAACAAGTTCTTCAGCTATTTTTCTTAGTTCTTTGAACGTTTTTGGTGTGTTAAAGCTTCCATGCAGCTCTTTGAAGGGGTCTGATGGAGCAGGGTAAATACCTATATGATTTCCCAAGTCTACCAAAACCGCACTGTCTTTCAATCCAAGCTTTTCAATCATATCCTTTGGGATGACTATTCTGTTTTTTCCGTCAATCGATATTGTACTAGCCATATTTTTGCACCCATAAACCTTTTAGTTACGGGATTAGTATAAAGTTTTCCCTTAAATCAGCCATTGGGTCCAAATTGGTGATGAGCATCTGTAGCCAAAACTCATGCCAATGATTTGTGAAGCCTGTCCCTGCCCCTTTTGCAATTTTTCTTAGCGAAACATCCAGATGGGAGACTTCTGAGCTTGATGTCATTAGATCATTCCTTCAATCCTTACAAATCCACATAAAGGTAACAGTTTTAGATAAGTGAACTACTTAGCTCGTATAAAAATCTTCCAACGAGTATGCAACGTTTGTGTTAGAGGAAGTATTTTCAGAAAAGGACGAACAAAAAGTGAAGGAGCGATTGAGGGCATTGGGGTATTTGGATTAAAATGCGAGCCTATTGAATCCTGAACCACCGGTTATGAGTGCCTCATTTGATCCCTCTACTTCACAAACTCTCCTGGATTAATGGTTGAATTGGCATCAATAACTGCTCCAGCGTTTAACATGCTGTTGATGCCTGTACGCACGTCGTCTCCCATGATCACGCCAAGTTTTCTTCTTTTCGAGTCTACAAGTTCACCTTTTATCATCACTTTGATGTTTTTCTCATCCAATCGTAGGTTGGCTACCTTTGTACCTGCACCAAGATTGCAGTTAGTCCCAATGATGCTATCACCTACATAGCTCAGATGACCGATGTTTGTTCCGCTCATCACAATCGAATTCTTTATTTCAACGGCATTTCCAATGCGAACATCGTCGCCCAGAGACGTGCTTGGACGAATGAGACAGTTCGGCCCAACATCGCAGTTTTCACCTATCGCAACTGGACCAACTATGTAGGCACCATTTCGGATGATCGTGTTTTTACCAACTATGATCGGTTCTTTAATTGTCGCATATGGCTCGACCGTTCCTTGTATGTCAGTTTCTATGTCCTTCAAAAGGAGTTCGTTTGCATCCAGCAGATCCCATGGTCTACCAATATCAAACCAATAATCAATGACTTGATAACCGACAGCATAACCATCATCGATCAGTATTTGTAATGAATCTGTTATTTCGTGCTCGCCTCTTGAAGATAAGAGTGTTTTGTCGATCGCATCGAATACCTCTGGCTCGAATACGTAGATTCCGGCATTAGCAAGATTAGAGGGTGGGCTTTTCGATTTCTCGACTACTCTGGTAACCCTATCGCCCTGCACCTCGATGACTCCAAATTCTTGGGGATTGTCCACCTCTTTTACAGCCAGAACCACATCTTTTTTCTCCTTCATCAAGCTTTGTAGATCCATGGACTGAACTAGCACGTCACCATTTAAAGCCAAAAATCGACCATCTACAAGGTTTTCGGCAACTTTAACAGCATTGGCAGTCCCCAACTGCTTCTTCTGCTCTGCATATTCTATGTGGACGTCCCACCTGGAGCCGACTCCAAAATGATTCATAATGGTATCAGATCGATATCCCACTATGAACACAAACTCGCTGATCCCCGCATCTCTAACTGCAAGCATGATGTGCTCTAATATCGGCTTATTCCCCACAGGTAGCATCACCTTGGGGCGGTTTTGCGTTAATGGACGCATCCTGGTTCCTTCACCAGCTGCAAGAATTACAGCTTTCAAATTCATCCCTATAGGGTTGTTCAACTTTGGATATAAAACTTGAGTGCCGATCTTCAAAAAGAATAAGACTTAAATAAGATAATCTTCTTATTATATAGTGGTGATAACGTTGGCTACGGTTAAGATGTCTTCTAGAGGGCAGGTAGTGATACCCCAACAATTACGAGAAGGGCTTGGTCTGGTTGAGGGTTGCAAATTAAAGGTGTACCAAGAGGGGAAAAAGATCATCATGGTGGCAGAACCCGAAAGCAAGCCAGAAGAATTATTTGTAGCTGCCAGTAAAGATGCCACAAAAAAGGCTATGGAAATCTCACATGAACTCGATGAGACGAAACTGAGAGAACTTCTGAAAGAGATCGGCGTCAAAGCATGAGCAAAGTCGTATTAGACACCGGAGTATGGGTGGAGTACATCAACAAAAACGGCAGATATCATGTGCAAGCTAAAACGATTATCGATCGAATAGATGATGGTGAAATAGTTGCGATGGTCAGTCCAATAACCCTAACCGATATATACTATGTTTCTGAGAGGGTTTACAAAGAAGTGTTTGGAGCAAACATAGCAAAACAAAAAGCCGAAAAGCTTTATGATTTCGTCTACTATCACCCGAACACAGAAGTTGCGTCTATCGACTACAAACTAGGCCTAAGGGCTGGAGAGATAAAATCAGAACATAACATCGCCATATCCGACTGCTATTCGCTTGCTTTATCTGAAAAGGAGGAATGCCCAGCTATATTCAGGCACGTTGAGAGTGAAATGTTACCGTGTCTTGGAGATCTGCAAAAAAGATTCAACTTGATATTTCTCGAAAAATATTAGTATGGAATGAAGTAAATTACTGACCTAATCTAGTTACGATTCCATCAAAGCTGGCATCAAAGCTGGCGATATAATCAATGCTTCTTTTGTGCATTAGACTAATTGAAGTGCAGTCAGTAAAACTCAGCCTTTTTTCCGGATAGTGTTGAAATAGATTCCATGCATCATCAAAGACATCTCTTGTCACCTGCAAGATGCTTACGAACCGCAGAATCTTCTTTTTTTCGTCACCGAGGATCAGCGTTCCAGCCTCATGTGCCTTCGCCAGTCTTTTGGTTCGACGCAATGCAACGGTGACGACCTCATCAAAAACATAATCCGATGTGAAAGGTGCCCCGTATTCGTCCTTCATTATGCTTTCGAGAAGACTGGTAGCATCCCCGTGACGCTCATCACTTCTATTAACGTACGCTACAAAAACGCCAGTATCGATGAATACGCTCATTATTGTGCTCCATAGAGGACTTCGTCAACTTCTTTTTCCCTGGTTACAACACCCCAATCGCTTTGGAGTTTTCTAAACTTGTCTACATCCCTATTTGATAATGGCAGGCTAACATATCTGGTGAAAAATTCTCCTTTAGACGATTCGACGAAGTCGAGTAGCTTTGAAAATAATTCTTGTTGCGTCACTTTTTTACCAACCTTCAGCGTAAACTCAGATTGCAACAGGTCAAATTCTTTTTTATCGTCCTCTCTGATTTTTATTGTCGTATTCATAGTCCCATTTTTAGTTTATTTTTCTACTTTATATACTTTTCTACTTTTGAAACTACTCCACCGTCACGCTTTTCGCCAGATGGCGCGGCCTGTCCGGATCTAAACCCTTCAGAACGGCCAAATAATAGCTCAGTATTTGAATCGGAATGATTTGAATGATTGAACTAAGCAAGCCAACTTCTGGTACCTTAATCCAGAAATCAAAGATTTCGTTTTGTTGGGGTGATACGCCAATTATGACCCCGCCCCTCGACTTGATTTCGTGGACATTTTGAATTATTTTATTGTTTTCCCCTGATACAAAAACGATACAAGGAGTGCCCTCTTCTATAAGTGCAAGAGTGCCGTGCTTGAGCTCCCCCCCAGCAAAAGCCTCCGCATGGATATAGGAGACTTCTTTGATTTTTAGTGCTGCCTCCAATGCGGTCGTATATTGCAAGCCTCTTCCAATCAAATATACGTGCTCTGCATTTATCATTGGGTGAGCTAACTTTCTTATATGTTCTCTCATGGTTCTTGACGTCAACTTGTAAATTTCCAACCATAGCTTCTTCATCTCGTTTTTACCATCTTCCAGTCTATCAGCAACTACAAATGCAAGTAGGGTGAGCAGTGCAACTTGTGAGGTATATGTTTTCGTTGAAAGAACACACATCTCTGGTCCAGCTTTTAAAAGGAGTGAAACTTCCCCTTCCCTCATTAGAGAGGAGCCCATGACGTTTACTATGGTCAGTATTTTACAACCTTTTTTCTTTGCAACTCTTACTGCCCCAAGAGTGTCAGCAGTCTCCCCACTTTGAGATATCGCTACAACAAGTGTTTCCGGCGTTAAGAAATGCTCAAAATTCTCAAATTCGGACCCCAAACACACATTGACATGTAGATTAGAGATCTTTGAAAAGACGTAGCTTCCCGCAAGACATGCATGGTAGCTGGAGCCACAACCAACGAAAAAGATCCCTTTTGCGCTTTTAAATGCCTCCGAGATCTGCTTTACGATAGTCTCATCTTGCTGGATTGCCCTCTGAATGGTCTCCGTCTGTTCCATGATTTCTTTGAGCATAAAATGATCGAAGTCTCCCTTTTTGACCTGTTCAACATCCCAATCGATCGTGTCGATGGGCCTGTGAACTTTTGCTTCATTGGAAAAAACGTTAAAGCCATCTGGAGAAGCCTTAACGATGTCACCATCATGGAAATAAACTACGTTTTTCGTATGTTCAAGGAAAGAAGGGATGTCTGAGGAAATGAAAATTCCATGCTCAGAAACCCCAAGAACGAGAGGCGAGGATTTTTTTGCACCAAGTATCACCTTTTCATCAGCCTTGATGGCGAGAATCGCATAACTTCCTTCCAGCCTTTTCAAAGCTTCTGAAAACGCATCAAGAAACGTCGGTTTGATTTTTAGATACTCCTCGATGATGTGTGCGATGAGCTCAGAATCTGTCTCGCTTCTTATGATGTGTTTCCTCTTTAGAAGCTCGCTCTTGAGCTCTCTGAAATTTTCCAATATGCCGTTATGAACGATCGCTATCTTCTCAGTACAATCGGTATGGGGGTGTGCATTCTCAACACAAACTTTTCCATGGGTTGCCCATCGTGTGTGACCTATGCCGATAACACCTTTTGTTTTATTAAAATTAGGATCTGCTAGAAGTCGATCCACCCTTCCGACGTCTTTTTTAATACGAAGTTGATCGTTTGATATGACAGCGATTCCTGCAGAGTCGTATCCACGATACTCAAGATTTTTTAATCCTTCTAGTATGAGGGGCAGTGCCGTCCTCGAGCCAACATATCCGATTATTCCACACATATTAACTCTCCAATCCTTATAATCTATGAGATCGCTTTAAACCACTCTATATTCAAGCTGCATCTATTAACCTTTGGTTTCCAGCTCCAAATCTTCCCGGCTTTACCTAGACGATTCTTCACTGTTCGATTTATGGAACATGTGTACGATATTACGAACACTCACATTTAGATGTTTCATAGATACTTGACTTCCGACCACGGCACCCTATTTACTATATCATGAGTCCACATAATGTAATTAATGTAATATTTTTTTATTGAGTATTCTATCATTATTTAAAGTATCTAAATTTTTATAGACTTCCCATTTCCCATTGGCATCATACCCTATCCTCATAGCTTCTTATACAATAATTTTTCACACAGATGCGAGCCTATGAATCCTGCTCCGCCAGTTACAAGGTTTTCATATTTTTCATATTATCCTACCACCAATAACTAATCGAGTAATGATTCCAACAATCATCGCAAAGGCTATGCTTAGAAGCGTGCCAATCAAATAGTACTCAGCCATTTTCCTATCCTTTAATTCATTGAATCTCGCAATGGATTTGGCAGCAAAAATAACTGTTATTGCTGTGTATTGATCGACCAACACAAATGTCAAAACTATAATTCTCTCAATTACTCCTATCACCATACCAGCACCTTTCAAGCCACCGCCCAACCCTTTCTCATATCTCCTGAGCATTAGTTTAATGAAATAAGCACCGATGACGCTTACGGTGATATATGCGAAATTATCACAGCAATTTTGAAGGTATAATTCATCTCATCTTTCTCCTTTATCAGCCATTTCTGGCTTATATCCTTCTGTCAACCATTTTTGGCTTATAAAATCCCCAAAACTCCTCTCCGCCCCCTCTACCATCTTGTATTTGCTCCTCTTTAATATTTTAGAAATAGTTTGTTTTGTTATCTTCATGTCGTCCGCTATCTCTTCTAATGTGATATCACCTTTCTTACTTTTTGCCCTTTTGTAGTGCGTTATAACTTCTTTCTGCCTTCCAGTCCAACTCCACATCACATCTGCCATGAAATTCAATAAACACGTGACAATCCCATCGATTTCCCTCTCACTTTTGAATTTAATCCATACATTCTCTTTTTTTGCCTGCTCTAAAGCATCAAATGCCTTATGAAACGCCTCACCATCCATCTCCCCTACGTTCTCGCTTAAATGTGTGGATATGCTACCAACACCAACTCCTAAATAGAACTGATGACCGATGTTTTCAAAAAGCACATAATAAATATCAAATAAATATCTAGGGGAGGAGAGCATTCCCTGAAAACTGTCCCCACGCACAACTATAAATTCTGCGACTATCGAATCCTCAAATCTTTTATTGATTATCGTTAAGGCGTTCTTTAAACCCTCTTGAATTTTCGCCCTATCTTCCAACTTCCTTGAAGACTTCAGATCCCCAGTTACAACGACATATCTATCTTGCAATGTTGGAACCATCATATCACCCAGTTTCAATTAAAATTTGCATCTAAATCAACCTTTTACTCCCAACCTACATATAACATGCCGGAATGAATTTTATTAAGGTTTTTTCGAGTTTGATCTCACCCCAGTAATCCTTTGTGATGATTAAAGCTCTTCCTGGGTTATAAGCTGAGATAAAACTTCTAAAACTTTTTGAGATGGCTGGCTTTTTGAACGTGGCATATTTGACTTCTACCGGGATTACTTCACCTCCAACATTTAAAATAAAGTCAACTTCTGCTTTTCCAAGGGTTCTCCAGTAATTTACCTTTTCTGTCAAGTGAGACAGCTGATTTAAAGCAAAGTTTTCAACCAAGGCTCCAGCATCAACCCTTTTTTCCAGCTCGTTAAAGTTGTTTATCACATAATTTCTTAAACCAGGATCAACGAAGTAGACTTTTGGGTTCTTCCTCAGTTCTGTTCTAAGATTTCTATAAAAGGGTCGTATATTTCTTATAACGAAGGTTTCTTCTAAAACCTCTAGAAGCCCAAGAATTTCCTTATAATAAGAGTTGCAAAGAGATGCCAACTCATTGTAGTTGATCATACCACCCAACTGAGAACTCAGCAAGGTTGTAAGCCTTCTAAATTTGAATACATCGTGAATTTTCAGCAGCTCTATTATCTCTCTCCCTATATAAGTCTCATAGATATTCTTTATTATCACCCGCTTGGTCTCTTCATCTCTGGTTTTAATGACCTCTGGATATCCACCAAATGTGATGAACTCCTCCAACAAATTTTCAAAATCCTTGAGGAATATATCACTTTCTACTGTAAAATTCTCTCCTTTCGAAATGAAATTGTTAACAAGCTCGTTTCTTTTTTTGTATATCCTCCAAAGCCTCTCGTCCCTTGCCTTTAGAAACTCACCGAGGTTAAAAGGAAATAGATAAAAGGAGAACATCCTTCCAACCAAATACTTAGATGTTGCACCTGTCAGCTCCAATGAAGAAGACCCAGTGACTATAAATTTTACATTTTCAGTTATGTCGTATAAGAGTTTTAGCTTCTGCCCCCCCCTCCTCCACATAGTGGAGCTCATCAAGAAGAAAATAGTATTTCTGTTTCTCATCCAGAACAAAACTTTTAATAAATCCCTCTGGGTCCAAGCTGAATTTTTCCAGATTCTCCCTGTCTTCAAATGTGATAAAGATTATGTTTTTAGGATTTGCCTTCTTCGTTTTTATTAGCCAATCCCTTAGCATGAACAAAATAGTTGTCTTTCCCGCTTGTCTGGGTCCCTTTATTATGTAAACTTCCTTTCTGCCCATCCATTTCTTGAGTTGCTCAAGAATCTCTCTTTCATAATACTTTTTCATTAGTTATTCTATCATTATTTAAAGTATTTAAATTTTTATAGACTTCTTATTCATGTACCATTCTATCGTTTTATTCAAGCCTGCATCTAAATCAACCTTTGGCTCCCAGCTCAGGATTTCCCTTGCCTTTGAAATATCCGGACATCTCTGCTTTGGATCGTCCTCGGGCAATTTCTTAAATATGATTTTTGAATTTGAGTTGGTGAGCTTCTTGATCCTTTCAGCCAATTCGAGCACTGTTATCTCGTTTTGGCTGCCCAGATTGACGACCTCACCACTCATCTCTTTTGAGAACATCGCCTTGCATATGCCATTTACCATATCAGAGATGTAACAAAAACTTCTCGTTTGAGAACCATCGCCGTAGACCGTAATTGGCTCATTGGCTAGGGCTTGAGTGATGAAGTTAGGAATGGCTCTACCATCATCTTTTCTCATCCTTGGTCCGTACGTGTTGAATATTCTGACGATTCGCACATCTAGACCATATTTCCGATGATATGCCATCGTTAATGCCTCTGCAAACCTCTTCGCCTCATCATAACAACTTCTTGGACCGATGGGGTTTACGTTGCCCAAATAATCCTCCCGCTGTGGATGTACTTGAGGGTCGCCATAGACCTCAGATGATGATGTCAGCAAGAATACGGCTCCTTTTTCCTTAGCCAGTTCCAATGCATTATGAGTACCAGATGAGCCTGTCAATAATGTCTCTATCGGCATTTCTTGGTAATCCACTGGGCTGGCAGGGCTTGCCAGGTGGAAAAGATGATTGATTTCCTCCTCGATCGCTAATGGCTTGGTTATATCGTGCTGTAAGTAAGCGAACCTATCATCGCTCAGCAAGCGCTGGATGTTGTCCTCGTCTCCAGTAGACAAGTCATCAAGACAGATGACCTTATAGCCTTCATCTAGCAGTTTTTCACACAGATGTGAGCCTATAAATCCTGCTCCACCTGTTACAAGCATTGTTTTCATTTGATTCACCACTTGTGATCAAGGTTTCCACACCTTAATCTCTTTAACTCTGTCAAAATCGGGGTCGTTCGTTGCGATGTTCTCAATGTTGTTCTCGTCCATTATTGCCAGGTTTATTGCATCGACGAAGATTCTGCTTCCATCTGGGATGTCTTTCAAGTTAATCCTCCCACATCGAAAGGGCTAACTCCTTGCTCTCTGCTATTTCTTTTGCCATTTTTGGATCTATGTTGATACGTCCTGTTATCTCATCCACTATGCTCATCTTTCTCTTTATTTCTATCTCGATTTCCTCATTTTCTTTTAAGTCCAGTTTTACAGATGGTTTGATCACACCATCCTTGTATACCGCCGAGATTGGCATAATCTCAACTCCAAACACGATGTATACTCGTTATGTAGTAAAAAGGTTAGCTAATAAAACGATTTCATTTGTATTTTTGGTTTCAATGTGTCGCAGATCGAAGATCTGCGAGAGTTGTAACCCCTATGGGATTTCAACAAAGTAAAAAAACGATAAATCCTGCACCACCAGTCACGAGTATCTTCATATTATCACCTCATCAAGCCCCCTAGGCTCTTTTAGCACAACAAAAGATTAGGCCTCAGCTTTCATCCTTATATGGGTTTTCATATAGCTCTCTGGCAATCTTCGTGAGGCGTTGAAGATTTCAATCCCGATGATCTCGCCCTTTGCATCCAATTCTATGTTAACGCCTTCAGCTATCTCAACAAACTCTTCCTCTTCACCCTCTTTTGCCATAATATAGAGGATGTCGTGCTCTTTATCGTAATGAAACTCTGGAGCGGCTTCAGATTCTACCATTTTTATCACCATTCTTTCTCCCTCACCCCAATCCATCTTCC
>JASEEV010000008.1:47755-50561 GCA_030019435.1 Methanocellales archaeon
CGGCTTCAGATTCTACCATTTTTATCACCATTCTTTCTCCCTCACCCCAATCCATCTTCCAAATTTAACTCTACTTTCTTTTTGTCCCCTCTTAAGAGGATGAATAGTAATCAATTCAATAATCTCATCAACATCGAATACGACCATCATCTCTCGTTCTTTCCCTTTGGATACTATTTTTGTGACTGCTATATAATGGTTTGTTTTGATGTCATAAAAATACTCTTTGGCTTTCTCAAATACTTCAGTTGGAAGCTTTTGGGGGATATCTCTTCTTTTCAAACGAAAAGTTAAATGAGAGCTATATCTGATCGGTTTAGTCATCTAAACCCCCTTGCCCAAATCCTGCGCTGCCTGTTACGAGCGTTTTTACGATCATCTAACTCCTATCTTTTTACTGTTAGCCTCTTAATTTGTATAATCATTTTCGGCATAAATACAATTCAACCTGGCTATGATGGCATTTAAAATAAAGACTCCTTCTTATATAAAGCATCTATATTGCAAATAAAAATTTTAAATAAAAAATAATAGATACAGATTTTTAGGAAACTTTATAAAGAATGAAATTGAAGTAAGTGAAACATGAGGAAAATTAACATATTCGGCAAACCAGTCTCAGTGATTGCGATCATAGCAATGGTACTCATGATAGGGATCGCTGGGGCTCTAACTTACCACTACTCGCTGGTCGGAGGCACGGTCAAGGTCGAAGAACCTGTGATAACCACTTCTCCAAAGGATAGTTACACGATAACCATGAGCGCATCTTCCATCGAGACAAAGAGCATAACGATTACCAGCAATTTGAATAAGACCGCGTACATAACCGCCCTTCCTGGAGATGAGACAACGCTGAAGGAATGGGGGAGAGATTTAATCGTTTATTCAGGCAATGGGTCTGTGAAACTAATCGCCGGCATACCACACAAAGAAACCATCTTCCACTATGCAAGTGAAGATCTCCCACCAGGGGAGTATCATATCAGAATAGAGGTATCATATTAGAACAGAGTTAGCTGGTTAAATCAAACGTGAGTTGCATCACATAATCTTCATTTTTGTCCAAAGCAAGTTATCGCATATGGTGCCCCACTCTTTTCTTCTTTCGCACCCTCTCCTCTATCTGTTCTTCATACTCTCTATCGAGATTAATTTTTGAAACGTTCTTTCCTTGGGCTGCTACCCTCTCGAACTTCTTCTTTATGTTCCTCGCCTTCTTGATGATTATCCTCTCCACCTAAAACTCAATCGTCGACGAATCGCCTATGTTGAGCGATTTCGATTTGCCGGTGAGATTGACATCATCGCCAATGATACCCGATCTGAGATTCATGTTGACGATCTCCGCCCCAGTGCCAATAATGCAGTCCTCAATGATCGAATTTTTGATTACGGTATTATCGGCAATGGACACATTAGGACCAATAACGGAGTTGATGAGCTTTACGCTGGGATCAACGGCAACTGGTTGTACTATAACGGAGTTGGTAGATTTGACGTCATTCTCGCCTTTCTCAGTCAATAGCACCCGATTCGCCTCCAGTAACGTATCAGCCCTGCCGCAGTCATACCAATCGTGCACGGGAAACGTTTTTAGCGTTGCACCAGCATCGACCATGATCTGTAGGGCATCGGTAAGCTGATATTCTCCCTCTTTTTTGGCGCCACCACTGATCAGTTTGTCCAGCGATTCAAAGAGTAGCGATGTATCATCTATGATGTAGATGCCAGCGATGCCAAGATTGGACGTCGTGCGTTCTGGCTTTTCCTCCAACTTGGTTATCGTTCCTTCATCGTCCAAGTATACGATACCATAATATTGCGGCATGTCAACAGTTTTGACCCCAATTGAGCCTGAACATTCACCATTTTTTTCATGACGCTCTAAGAACTCTCTATAGCCAGCCTTGAAGATCATGTCGCCCAGAGCGATCATGACTGGAGAATCGCCAACAACATCCTTCGTGACATATATGGAATGACCCAAACCAAGTGGTTCCTCTTGAGTGATATAGGAAATTTTGCCAAAGCAAGAGGAATAGTTCGCATCGATGTAAGAGATGGTCTTGTCTTTCATATATCCGACGACTACGACTACTTCTTCCGCCTGAACATCGATCAGTCGATCAAGAATGTGCCCGATGATTGGCTTGCCAGCCACGAACACCATCGGTTTTGGCTTTGTATGCGTATGGGGATACAACCTCTTGCCAACACCGGCGGCAGGGATGACTACTTTCATTGGACTACCTCATCATGCTCTTTTACCACGTTTACCTTGGCTTCAGATATTCCTACCAGGTCGCTCAATCTAACATTCTTATTTTGAATCTCACCTGATGCAAGATGCTTTTTCATATAGCATCACCAACACAGTCCTTCATAATCGATGTCCTCTCTGGGAGAGATCACTTTCCTTCCATCGATGACTACCTTGTTTTTCATTCCCTTAAATTCATTATCCAATTTTTTGAACTCGTCCCATTCCGTCACTACCAAACATGCATCCGCGTTTCTGAGCGCTTCTTCTGCGCTTTTATGATATTGGATGGTTGGGAAGATAGAGCGCATGTTTTCATTTGCTAAAGGGTCATAGGCAGCTACGGTAGCTTTTTTCTCGATCAAGCTACGAATGACTGGAATTGCTCTTGACTCCCTGATATCATCGGTATCATTCTTGAAGGCAAGACCCAATACGGCAACCTTCTTGCCTTCTAAGGAACGCAGCTTTCTTTCGAGCATCTTGACCATCCTTTTCGGCTGTTCCTCATTAACATCCATCACGGATTTTAATAATTTTGGC
>JASEEV010000008.1:50570-51311 GCA_030019435.1 Methanocellales archaeon
CCATCCTTTTCGGCTGTTCCTCATTAACATCCATCACGGATTTTAATAATTTTGGTTGATATCCGAGTTCATCTGCCTTATGAATCAACGCACTCACGTCTTTGGGAAAACAGCTGCCGCCAAATCCAACGCCCGCCCGTAGGAAATGCGGCGAAATCCTAAAATCGAGACCTACGGCATGCATGACATCATAGACATCGATGCCCAGCATCTTGCACATGTTTCCAATCTCGTTGGAGAAAGATATCTTCGTCGCCAGGAATGCATTAGACGCATATTTGATCATCTCAGCCGTTGCAAGCGCCGTTCTCAGGATGGGTGAACACTCCTTGCCATAGAACTCTCGATAGAACTCCTCCAGAACTTCTCCTGATGATTTGTCGTACTCCCCTATGACGATCCTGTCAGGATGCAACGTATCATAAACTGCATTGCCCTCTCGCAAGAACTCGGGATTCATACATAATCCAAAATCAACGCCTGCTTTTTTACCAGAATGCTTTTCCAAAATCGGCTTAACGACTTTTTCCGTTGTTCCAGGGACCACGGTGCTTTTCACCACAACGAGATGACCGTCTCTATCTTTTAGCGCTTCTCCTATCTCTTTAGCAGAAGACTCGATGAACCTAAGATCAATGCCCCCATCTGGTCTGCTCGGCGTTCCCACCGTGATGAACGTGACATCCGAGTTAAGAACAGCCTCTTTTCTTTCTGATATTACCCTTAAATTTTCACTTCTTA
>JASEEV010000009.1:0-24386 GCA_030019435.1 Methanocellales archaeon
ACAGACCTAGAGACAACAACCAACTACGTTAGAGGTCAAGCAGCTCAGACATCACTTTTCCAATTTGCTCATGGAAGCTCCGCCCTTTAGGGCGGAGAGGATATCACGTCGAGGGGCGGAATTTCGCCTAACAACATATTAACGCATTACGAATACTTTAACGTTTTAATAGAGGTGTATGGACAATATCATCCAAATATCATGCCCATACCTGTTGCAGCCGACTCATCCTCAGCCTCGATCTTTTCGATTATCTCTTTAGCCTCTTTTCCAGAGAGCTTCTCGATCGGCAGGTCAGCAAACAACTCATCGATTTTTTTGATCCTCTCAGGCGTTCCACATAGGTACAAAAAGTATCCCTTACGAGCGGAGCCAATGACCTTGCATTCTCGAACTATGTAGCCTGTTCGCTTGAGGAGATCCTCCTCTAGTATCTTGTCCACTTCCTTCTTCACATCATAGTCGTAGAAATATAGCGTCTCCAAATCTACCCCCCAAGTCAACACACATATACCTTACTTAAATCTATGGTCGGTAAAAGTTTTTGGCAAGGAATATTCGAAGTGATGCTGCACCTAGAGCTGAGCGTGCCTCGACCAGATATTACAAGTACCCTCATGGGAGACCATGCAAGGTCCTAATGGATGCTCCGGCTTGCACGCTTTCAAGAACATCGGGCACGATGGAGGGCTTATCTTTCCGATGACGACCAAATGACAGCTGCAACCCGGTGCTATGTCCCTTGCAGGCCCCGTTTCGATGTCGTATCTGAGACGTGCATCGTGCTCGTAGAACGCATCCTTCAATTTGTATGCGGAGGAGGGAATGCGCCCGATCCCCCTCCAGCGTCCCTCAGCCACATCGAAAACCTCTTTGATAAGTCTCTGGGCTTTAACGTTGCCCTCTTTGGTGACGGAGCGAGCATACTCGTTGTCAAGCCTTGCACCGTCTTTCAGCTGTTTCAGTAGCATGAGAATCGCCATCAATACATCTATGGGCTCAAATCCAGCCACCACGGTTGGCATATTATAGGTCTCGGGAAATATGCTGAACGCATCAGCTCCGATTATCGTCGCCACGTGACCTGGGCAAATGAAACCATCTATTCGAATGTCACCGATGCCCAAGAGTAGCTCCATCGCTGGTGGAATCAACCTGTGTGAGACGAGAAAGCTTAGGTTTTTAGGCGGGTTTCTTAGAATCTCAGCCGCATTCGTTGGGGTTGTCGTCTCAAAGCCTATCGCAAAGAAGACGAAATTCCTATCAGGCTCCCTCCTCGCCATCTTCACCGCCTCGGTAACGCTGTAAACGACTCGTACGTCTCCACCAGTTGCTTTTGCATCCGAAAGCGACATCTTCGTCCCTGGAACACGGAGCATGTCGCCAAAGGTCATCACCGTCACGCCATGCTGTGCAAGCCAAATTGCCTCATCTATCTCCTCTGCAGGGACGATGCAAACAGGGCAGCCGGGACCAGCTATCACCTCTATACTAGGGGGAAGAAGTGCACGTAACCCAAAACGCGTAACGGTAAACTCATGCGTTCCACAGACATGGCAGAATCTCACATGATCCTGTGGGGTTAAATTCTCAATTTTTCTGACGATCGATTGAGCCAATGCGGGATCTCTAAACACAGAAACTAAGATAACATAAGAACAATTATAACTATTGCCTCCATCGATCAGGAGTGGTACAATGGCTCGAAGAAAGGATCTGACCACCGATGAAAAACGCGTGCTGTTGGTCTTAAGTAAGGTTAAATCTACTAGTCCAGAAAAACTTGCATCGCTGGCTGAACTTAACGTCGAGACTGCAATGAGGGCAGCGTTTCTATTAGGGCAGAAGGGACTTTCAAAGATCGCAGAGAAGTCAACCGAAATATACTCGCTCACCCCTGAAGGAGTTCTTTACGCAGAAAAAGGGCTTCCAGAGCGCCGGATCATCGATTTTATGGCTGGCAAGGAAACTTCCTTGTCCAAGCTCAGAGAAGCGTTCTCCGCCCAAGAAATCGACATCGCGCTCGGCTGGCTCAGAAAAAAGGGCTGGGCATCCATCGAAAAGCGTAAAGACGAGGCGATCATCACACCTCTAGGAATCAAAAGAGACCCCCAGGGGGAGATACTGGATCTGTTGCATGCAGGCAGGGATCTTAGGCGGTTTGACCCTGATGTTATCAAGGCTCTTCTGAGCAGAAATCTGATCGTTGCAGCGGAGAAGACCACACGGACGATCAGCATCACAGATGAGGGACGCAGACTGGTGGCAAGAGGCATTGAGATCGTCGATGAGATCGCGCAGTTGACGCCAGATCTGATTCGGTCTGGTGAATGGAGAAAAAAACGTCTGCGGGCATATGATGTCAATATACCAGTCCTCAAGGTTTTTGGAGCCAAGAAGCATCCATATCGAAGGCTGCTCGATCAAATGCGCAAGATATTCCTCGAGATGGGCTTTGAGGAGATCAGGGGAGACATAGTGCAGACCTCTTTCTGGAATTTTGACGCACTGTTCCAGCCACAGGATCATCCTGCCAGGGAGATGCAGGACACCTTCTACCTTGATTCCAAGGGAGATTTGCCAGGGAACTTTGCTCAAAAGGTGAAGGCCATGCATGAACATGGAGGAGACATTGGTTCGACGGGCTGGGGCGGCAAGTGGAGCTTGGAGTTGGCAAGGACAGAGGTGCTCAGGACGCACACCACTGCGCTAACGATCAAGCATCTTGCCGATAACCCTGATCCTCCAGTGAAGGCGTTCTGTATAGGTCGTGCCTATAGGAGAGAAGCAATTGATGCAACACATTTGCCAGAGTTCGTGCAGTTAGAAGGAGTTGTGATGGATGAGGGTGTCTCATTTAAGAATTTGCTGGGATGTTTAGCTGAATTCTATAAGCGCATGGGCTTTGAAGCTGTACGCTTTAGACCAGGATACTTTCCATATACAGAGCCCTCTGTAGAGCCAGAAGTATACGTAGAGGAGCTGGGTTGGATCGAGCTGGGTGGAGCAGGGATATTTCGGAGAGAGGTCACAGCACCACTTGGAATAAGACATCCTGTCTTGGCATGGGGTCTTGGTGTTGGTAGATTGGCGATGCTACGCCTGGGACTAAAGGACCTGAGAGATCTTTATAGATCGGACATCGATTGGCTTTGGAGGTGCCCGACATGCCAATGGTGACGCTGCGCTATGAGGACTTGAAGAAGTTGATCGGCGCCGACAAGGACGTCATTCTCGATAGGATGCCAATGATCGGTGCAGATGTTGAACGCATCGGTGCAGAGCATGCGGATGTGGAGTTCTTCCCAGACCGTCCAGATCTTTTCAGCATCGAAGGCGTCGCGAGAGCGATGCGCGGTTTTTTGGAAATAGAAACGGGATTGCCCAGATATGATGTCCTAGAATCAAACGTTTCGATTACGATCAAGAAATCCGTTAGACCGATAAGACCACATCTCGCCTGTGCAGTTGTCCGTGGTTTGAGCTTGTGTTCTGACAGCATCGAGTCGTTGATGAGCCTACAAGAAAATCTGCACTGGGGGGTTGGGCGCGATCGAAAGAAGGTGTCCATCGGCGTCCACGATCTTTCAAGGATAAATCCCCCGTTCACATATCTTGCTACAGATCCTAGTTTTGAGTTCATCCCACTTGATTTTGACCGTCCCGTTTCGATGCGCAAGATGCTTGAAATCCATCCGAAAGGGATCAAGTTCGCGCACCTTTTGGAAGGGTCGAAGCGCTATCCATTGATAGTCGATTCTGCTGGCAATGTGTTATCATTTCCCCCGATCATCAACTGCGAGTTGACCAGGGTTACTGATGCTACGAGAGATCTGTTCATCGAAGTAACGGGAACGGATATATCCGTCGCCGTAGCACTGAACATCGTAGCTACTGCACTTGCGGAAAGGGGCGGCAAGATTGAATCAGTCGAGATGGTCTCAGACGGAGCCGTGCGTAGGATGCCCAATCTATCTCCAACCACTAGGGCACTCCAAGTTGATGAGGTGAACTCCCTCCTCGGTTTGGATTTGAGTGCAGAAGAAATCGCAAGAAATCTCGAGAAGATGAGGCTCGGCGCAACCATCCACGCAGATAAGCTCACCGTGGAGGTGCCAGCTTATAGGGCGGACATACTGCATGCCTGGGATTTGATCGAGGATGTTGCCATCGGATACGGATATGATAGGTTCAAGCCAGAATTTCCAGAGACCGCTACGATAGGTAGAACCCATCCCATCGAGGACAAATTTGCATTGCTAAGAGAGCTTATGATAGGTCTTGGCTTTTCAGAGGTCATGACTTTCACGCTCACGAACGAAAAAGTGCACTTCGACAACATGAAACGACGCAGGGTGAAGGTAACAAGGGTCAAGCATCCGATCAGCATGGATCACACCATGGTCAGATCATCCATCCTTCCGAACTTGATGGAAATTTTATCGCTGAACAGGCACCGTGAGCTTCCGCAGCGAATATTTGAAGTTGGAGATGTCATTCTCGATGGAAAAAATGAGCAACGCCTAGCAGGTGTTTTCATACATTCCACAGCTAGCTTTGCTGAGATAAAATCCATCGCTGAGTCGGTGCTGAGAGATCTTGGGACGGAATTTACCATAGAGGAGGCAGATGATCCAGCATTTTTAGAAGGGCGGAGAGCCTCTATCATAGTGGATGGTAGAAGCATAGGAGTGCTGGGGGAGATCCATCCAGACGTGATCCTGAGTTTCGGGCTGGATCATCCCATCGTTGCGTTCGAGCTAGACATCAGCTAGGTTTCCCTATTGGAATGAGGTACAAGGGCTTGATTTCCTCGCTAACATCCAGAATTCTACGGACTTCATCATCGAGGAAAGCACCTACTACGGTGCATGCTAATCCCAGAGATCCTGCCTGTAGGTAAATGTTCTCGCCAACGTGACCCGTCTCCATGTGCACGTATCTTTCTCCTCTGGAGCCATACTTCCGAGTCGTTCGCTCATAGATCGCGCAGACGACCACAATCGCTGGCGCATCTTTGATCCACATTTGATTTGATGCTGCTATCGCTATCTCATGTCGTAGGTCGCCCTCTCTACGTAGCTCCAGAGCATGCTCCTCTACATCATAGTGGTATATGCCCTCCTCCAGTTCCTCAACTTCTCCTGTCACGATGAAGATCTCCAATGGATACAGCGCTCCAGCAGACGGTGCAGCTCTAAATCCCCTTGGGTCCGTAATTCCTTGCGCTGCCCATAACAGTTGAGATAATTGACGGAGCTCAATGGCTCCAGGGCGGAACTGCCGAATGGATCTCCTGCTAGCGATGGCCTCTTCCACTGATATCTCTCCGTCTTTACTCGGTTTGGGCAACAGGATCTTAGAGTCTCCTTTCATGTACTTGTAGGCTCCTACGACAAGCGATGTTGCGCCCATGAGGGCTATGAGCTTAAGAATGGCTCTTCTTGTCCATTTCAACGCTATCATCTCATCTTCTTGGCAGCCAGCTCTATCGCTCTTGCTACACTCTTTTTTGGCATTATGGTCGCCACTGGTATGTGCAGGACCTTTTCTATCGTGGGGCTCACAATGGGTGCACAAACCAAGGCGGCTGCACCATCTCTTTCTGCCCTTATCGCTGCGACTATCGCATCTTCCATGGACATGGCAGGATATTCCCTGATGGCGATCGGTTTATCGTCCACCTTCGTTCGTCTCTCCTCTATCTTATCGAGGACTGGTCTGGCTGCGATTACAGCGATGAACTTCTCCCCTCCTCCCCCCTCAATTTGTCGAATCGTGGAAGTGATGTTCCGCAATGTATGCAGACTTGGCTCTCGCTCTCCAGCAAGAATTTTGTATAATGTGCTGGGTGAAATTCTGGACCTGGCGCTAAATTCAGCTGTGCTTAGCCTGAGATCGAATTTTATCACCCTATTCAAAGTTTTCTGGAATCTCTCATCCGACTCCAGGGCTGCCCCTATCACTTCCTCTGCCAATCCCATGCTCGTACAAATGTGTTAATTCATCCTATATATTGGTTACTTTAGGTTAAAAAATTATCTCAAGAGGAAAATGATTATATATCAGTCATCGGAAGACTGGATGGTGAGATCATGAGGAGGATCATTGCAATACTATCAGTTCTGATAGTTGCGGCGCTGATCTCTGGATGTGTGGCTCCGCAAGCCATCCAGCTAACAAGGATGGACGGTCAAGACATGGTTCAGCGACTAGGCACAGGGGAAATCGCCGGATATATCGGTTGGGAGCCATACAATGCAGAAGCCGTCGTCAAAGGTGATGGAAGGGTGCTGATGAGCTCAGGCGAGATATGGGCGCATCATCCGTGTTGTATCATCGCATATGACTACAATTGGCATCAGCAGACGGATAACGCAGATGAAATTCTGAGAAGGGTTGCGCTGGTCCATCTCAGGTCAACGGAGTGGGTGAACGCTGCCAAGGATCCAAATTCGCCAAATCGTGCTAAATTAATACAGTACTCCGTTGATTTCACGAAGCGGGACCCAGATGTGATTGAGAAGGCACTTGAAAACATCGACTTTGACTATCGTACGGATGTGAGCGGAACCACGACTTACATCCAAAAACTCAGCGAATACGAGATATTCAACCAAGACAACTGGGACCAGTCTGGCTTTGAAACTCCAAGTGATTACGCATCATCATTGATCACCGACGAGTACGTCCGATGGGCAACAGAGCATAGAGATGAGCCATTCGCTGATATCAAGCTAGACCCTCCGGTTGCGATCAAGATCGGATATCTGATCGAGGACTTACATCAAGTGGCATTTTGGGTTGCATGGCATGAAGGATGGTTTGAGGAGGTTGGCATCAACGTTCAGATCGCTGAGGGGGCGCCATTCCAGAACGGAGCTTTTGAGATGACCAAGGGGTTCAAGTTGAACAAAGTTGACGTCGGCTATCTTGGGACTGCGCCTGCATGTGTGCACCGAATCAACAGCAATGATTTTTCGACGGATGATGCTAGGATCAAGATAATCGCAGGGGTTAACTACAATGGCTCAGCAATTGTGGTCGGCAAAGATGTTAACACCATGAAGGATCTAGCAGGACAGACGGTTGGCTATCCTGGGCCGGGAACCGTGCAACACTTCTTGTTCCTGAAAGCAGCTGAAGAGGCAGGGATCAAGGTGGCTCAGTAAATGTTTCTGGATGCCATCTGGAAGAAATTGCATGAGGGACTCCTTCTCCGGGCAATCTCCCTCATCATTTTCATATTTTTATGGTATGGATTAGTCCTAGTTGCTAGAGAGCACATCTTGTCGATCCCAGGTATTCGACTGGCAAGCGTTCCAACCCCGCTTGAGGTATGGGACGCCTTTCTTTCCTCGCTCTTTACACAGACTTACGGTCCTGTTGTGTCATACGGGCTGACCGATCACACCATCGCAAGTCTGTGGCGTGTACTGAAGGGACTGGCCGCTGCGGTGATAATAGGAGCTCCGCTCGGACTTGGAATTGGATATTTCAAGAGCGTAAATGATTTTTTTCGCCCCACTATCGAGGTGTTAAGACAGATCCCACCGATAGCATGGATACCGCTTGCAGTGTTCATTCTAGTCTATGGAAAGGCTGTCTTCATCGTTTTCATGGGGATCATATTTCCATTGATCTTGAACACCGTTCATGGCGTCCAATCGGTCGATACTAAACTGGTAGATGTGGCGCAGACGCTCGGTGCGGATGAAAAGGACATAGTACTCAAAGTAATCCTCCCTGCATCGTTGCCATCGATACTTGCTGGACTACGAATTGGCTTAGGAGTTGGGTGGATGTGCATCGTCGCCGCAGAGATGGTCATAGAAATGCCCATCGGGCTAGGATATCATATATGGAACATGGGTTCTATCGGAAAATACCCTGAGATGGTCGCCGGAATGGTTGTAATAGGCGCGATCGGATACCTGATGAATGGAATGATACTCTTCACCGAAGAGAGGTTGCTAAAATGGCGCTGACCGTCCAACGCTTGACGAAAAAATTCGGTGAGCTTGCTGCCCTAGAAGACGTATCGTTCAGCGTGGAAGATGGCGAGTTTTTATGTGTCATAGGACCATCAGGCTGTGGCAAAACCACCCTGCTGCGAATCATTGCAGGGCTGATGCCTCCCACTGATGGTGATGTCATCCTTGATAGCAAGAAAATCCAAGGACCTGGACGCGATAGGGGTTTTGTGTTCCAAGAGTATGTGCTCTTTCCTTGGCGAAGCGTGGAGAAAAACATCGAGTTTGGCTTAGAACTTAGGGGGGTTAATAAAGAAGAACGCGCTGAGTTGGTGCGAAGATACGTAGATATGGTTAAGCTAAGGGGATTTGAGGACGTCTACCCAAAGGAGCTTTCTGGTGGTATGCAGCAAAGGGTCGCAATCGCAAGAGCACTGGTAAACGACCCGAAAATAATATTGATGGATGAGCCATTTGGGGCATTGGATGCGCAAACTCGCAATCTGATGCAAGAGGAGTTGCTTAGGATCTGGGAAAAAGCGGGCAAGACCATAGTGTTCGTGACCCATAATGTCGACGAAGCGGTCTTCTTGGCTGATCGCATTGTCGTGTTGACAGCCCGCCCAGCAAAGGTCAAACAAATCGTGAACGTTGCCATCCCCAGACCCAGGAATAGGACCGAAGAAAAGGTAAATCGCATTCGGAACATCATTCTTCAGCTACTGGAGGCTGAGATAAAGCATCCATCCGAACGTTATAATATGGGTTAAGTAGTACGGTGAATTCATGCGATCGATCGACTGGAACGACGAGAGCAATAGCATCGTGCTAATAGACCAGACGAAATTGCCCAAGGATAGGGTCATGCTCGAGTGTAGAGGTGTGGATGCCCTGGCTGAGGCGATAAGATCTCTACGAGTAAGAGGTGCACCCGCACTGGGCGTCGCCGGCGGTCTTGGAGTAGCTCTGGCTGCGCAAATTAGCAAAGCGAGGGGACCAAGGGACTTGATCCAAGATATGGAGGGAGCTGCTCAAATATTACGGAACACTCGCCCGACTGCCATTAACCTGTCCTGGGGCATCGATCGCGTTCTCAGCAAAGCGAAAGTTGGACGCTCTGTAGCCCGAATAAGGGAACTCGCGCTGGGGGAGGCCAAGAAGATGGCAGATGAGGATGTGCAGAAGTGCAAGCAGATCGGCGAGCATGGCGCCTCTTTGTTGGAGGATGGCGACGTCGTTCTGACGCATTGTAATGCTGGCAGGATGGGATGCGTTGACTGGGGTACCGCCCTTGGCATTGTACGATCAGCTATCGAAGAGGGCAAGAGGATAAAGGTCATCGCATGCGAGACTCGTCCGCTCAATCAAGGCTCTCGGATAACGACATGGGAACTCCTCCAGGACGACATTCCTGTTACGCTGATCACCGACAGCACGATCGGGCATGTGATGAACTCTGGAATGGTCGATAAGGTGATCGTCGGCGCAGATCGCATAGTGGAGGATGCGGTCTTCAATAAAATTGGTACCTATACTCTCTCCATCGTTGCGAAAAAGCATGGAATCCCATTCTATGTTGCCGCCCCCCTAGCATCGTTTGACTTCGATAGACGCGCATCAGACATCGAGATAGAAGAACGCAGCCCATCAGAGCTCAAGTACTTTGGAGACGAGCAGATCGCGCCTTTAGAGGTGAAGGTATACAATCCCGCATTCGATGCCACGCCGATGGAGAATATCAGCGCAATAATCACCGAGCATGGTATCCTCTATCCACCGTTCTCATTTGAAGAAATCAAGCAGCGCTATCAGGGACGATAAAGTGATTGCTATTGCACGAGTTATCGATTAACAAATAAAGATTTCAATCGAAAAAATCGATATTGCTGGGGTGTGGATATGGCTAGTTTTGGCAATGTATATTAAGAGGGTCTCAGTTTTTGTTTTTTCGTTCATAACGAGTATATCTGCTACTAAGATCGGGTCGCATACTAAAGAAGAGCCACAGCCATGCAATGAAGTACTGGGTCCATGGAGATCATTTGTAAATCTTTTTTCTATGTCCTATCTTAAGTATCAGTACCCTAAGGACGCTTTCTTGAATGTCAATTATCACTCGATAATCCCCAACCCTTAGACGAAAAAATGGAGAACCAACTATTCTTTTAACATTTCGGTAGGGATTTTCTTTTAATTGTGTCACTTTTTGAAAGATTTGGTTGGCGACAGACCTATCCAGCTTCTTAAGTTGTGTAACAGCAGAATTTGACCAGATAATTTCAAACGGCATTAAAATTCCATTTCGGTCTTCAATTGTTCATGGGTCTTGAATTTGCCGCTTTCAATCTCTTTTATTGCCTTTTGAATATCTTTTTTTGTCTCCTCATCCAGCTCTCTCTTGTATCTTCAAGGAGTCTTTCCAGTACATCATTATAGGTCTCCCTCTCAAACATCTTCATTCCATCAAGAGCTGTCTTAACATCCTCTTTAATCTGAATTGTCGTGACCATGTTATAACTAACTTTGATAGCCAACATATTTATAATTAACTATAGCGGGCTATAGTATGTTATAAGAGCTCAAGCCACATCACATCGAACTGAAATGCAATCCCTGGCAATCCCGTTTCTATATCCCTTTTTTCCCTTTTTGGAATACGAAGATGTACAGTATGGGCAAGATGCCCAATGTATTAAGTATGAGCAGCCCTACGAACCAATATTTTTGATCGTTCCTTGCCGATTTCCAGAGCCCGATGCCCTTCCAGACTAGCTCCCAGACAATTGCTATGGATATGGCTGCTAATACGGGTCCTCCCATAATTCCCATCATTCCGGATCACCAATTAAAATTGCCCTTCATTATATGAATATATTTACTCATTGAGAACTCTGATACCGATGATCTCGATAAAGTGCTAAGAGCCCCGCCCACGCCGCATTAAATACTGTATTCACATCATATACTTCGCATTGATCCTGACATAATCGTATGTGATATCGGCATCAAGCACACCAAATTTCATCTGGTTACAAGTGAAGGAAAACATCTTACTGTATGATCATCGACGTGGCTGGTAGCGAAAGTAATAACGTCTCAATGGGCAGATTGTAGGATGCGGGGTTGGAAGAAAGATGACGTACAAACTATCACCGTCGTCGATAGGTCTTATGGAGGATTGTCCCAGGTGCTTCTGGCGCCAGATGGTTGAGAATGTTAGGAGACCGGCGGGACCTTTTCCAACCCTGCCCAGTGGTATGGATAAAATCCTCAAGGAACATTTTGACAGGTTTATGGAAAGGGGAGAGTTTCCGCCTGAGTTGAGAGAGCAGGATGGTATCGATGGCTGTTTGTTATTCAATGATGAAGAGAAACTAAGAATCTGGAGAGATGGTCGTAGAGGGGGCATCCAATATCTGGACGAAGAATCCGGAGTCCTACTGAGAGGGGCGGTGGACAACATCCTGGTCAAGGGAGAAAAGCTGATAGTCCTGGATTACAAGACCAGAGGACGCTCTCCAGAAGGTGACACTCATGAGTACTCTCGCAGGTACTACCAAACTCAAATGGACATCTACAACTTCCTGCTGAGGAAAAACGGCTACCAGACAGAGGATTACGCCTATCTCTTATTCTACTATCCAAACCAGGTTACTGAGACCGGGGAAGTGATTTTCGACACGGAACTGGTCAAAATGCCAACGGATCCAGAAAGAGGAGAGAAAGTATTCAAAAAGGCCATAGAGCTTTTGCAGCTGGAAGAGCCACCTGAGTCCAGTCCAGATTGTGCATTCTGCAGGTTTAGAGGGGATTTAAGTCTTTAACCACCCTTCCACAATCCATGCGTGTTACAGTACTCTCATGCAATCTTATTTTCCTTTTCGGTGTAACCCAAGTAAACTTAGATAACCTCTTTCGTAACGAGGTTTTTTCAATGGGAATACCTCTTCGCTTACAGATTTGATGTCTACTACTGTATAAAATGCTGTAGGGTTAAACCTTCTAATGGTTTCAACGACATTTTGAAGGTCACTGCGTTTTATGGTAACGTAAATGATGTGTACTTGCCCAACATTGCTTTGAGCACCTACGCTCGTAACACCATAACCTGCGGATTTGAGAAAATCTATTAGCTCAGATGCGTCTCTTTTGGTGATAATTCGAACGAGCAATACGCCCATTGCCAATTTCTCTTCTATGTAAATTCCAGCAAAAGTCCCCAAGGCAAAGCCTCCAGCATAAGCGACATAATAGGCGATATTGGTTAGATTTTGCACAATTTGTCCAATTGCAAGGAGCCAAATCGTTATCTCAAAAAAACTAACAAGTGGAGCTGAGTACTTCATGCCCCTTGAAATAAATATGATGCGGATCGTTCCAAGGCTAACATCACAAACTCGCGCAATAAAAAATAAGAAGTGGTAAGATAACCCATGTGTATACATCTGAACTGAAGAGTGATAGATAGTCCATAGTTTATATCTCTAAATTTTGGCATATGATAATAATTTCTGTTCGGAATGCATCACACAAAACATCCCTAAAAGATTTTCAGCAATTTAACCAGACTTCCACAAGGCGTGGAGATTATAGTATCGCAATAGCATGGCAACATTTCTTATTGCTTCATCGGATTTATGACCGTTAGCCATGGTATCTTTCTGAAGCCATCATCTTCTGTGTAGATGTGCTGAACTTGGTACTCTCTCATCGTCGCTGCGAGCAATGCATCCCAATAATGGATGCTGTGCTTGGCACTTATTTTGATCGCAGATGAGATGGTATGAGCATCAAAATCGATCTTCTCCCAGCCCTGGAATTCGATGATGTCCTGCACGATTCCGCCAGCGATCTCCGCAGACAGGGGATTCTCAATCTTCTCTGTAACGATCACGTAAAACTCGGACAGGTTTTGTAAAGAGATGGCGAACTCCTTTTTTAAGCTCCAACATGCATCTACCAGTCTCTTACATACCCTGTGCTTCTTTCCTTCGCTGATATCATAGGCGTACACTAGTAAATTCGTGTCAAGCAGACAAAGCTCATCGTTCATATAGCTCGTCCCTTGATCTATACAATTTCTTACCAAAATTGAAGCCTTTATTCAAAAGTTTTAATTCCCTCTTGGCGATCTCTTTCTGCTTTTTCACATACACCCAGTTTTGCATCGCCTCTGTGATTGCCCTGCCCAGAGCTCCTTTTTTCCTTCCATAGAGGGTGCTAGCTGCCTCTCTAAAATCCTTCTCGACTTCATCTTTCACGTTCACTGTGATAGTCCCCATATCCTTCACCATTACATTTAGATTTATGTTATATTTAAATGTTTGGATTTTGTAAATACTCTTCTGTGAAGTCAAAATTTACGGTCTAATAAAAGGAATCACCTTCATTCATCAAATCTCGCCTGGGTGAGCGAGCGAGGATTACCATCGCTCAATAGGGTGAACGAGAGTTTGACATATTAAACAAATCCTTAAATATGAGAAGATATCAAATTAATATCAAGACGATATGAATGATTATCAGAGGAAAGAGAGTTACCTACACGAAACACACATTCGACAGATTGTTTCGTGTAGAGGATCTGAACATGGTCAACGAAGTGTTGTTAACCGGCAAATGGAAGCCGTTTGGCAAGAACATGTACAAAGTCTCAAGGACGTTCAAGGGAAAGAAAATAACCATCGTCGTAAAGGAGCTGCCGGATAGGTTCAAGGTTATAACGATAGGCGATTAAAATGAAGTGCGAATGTGGAGAAGTTATGGAGAAAAAGAGGGTTGAAGTGGCAGGCATACTCAGCGAGGGCTATCAGTGCCCAAAGTGTGGAGAGGTTGAGTTCACAGAGAAACAGATGAGAAAAATACTGGCGCAAAAGGAGAAACTCTTGAAAATAGCTGTGACGAGAAAAATCGGGCTGGTAGGCGGCAGTCTGGTGATCCGAATACCAAAGTCCGTGGAAGAGGCACTAAATTTAGAGAAGGGTGAAGATGTAAAAATAATAGTTGAGGATAAGAAGATGATCATCCAGCCTGAGGCGTGAGATAATTAAAAGGCTGTGGTGTTAAGGATGAAAACCAAGTATGACAAAGATGTGGACGTACTATTAATCAAGATCAGGGATGAGAATCCTGCATACGGAAAAGACATCGGTGGCGGTGTCATCGTGCACTACAGTAAAGATAAGGTGTCTGTGGAGATCGAGATACTCGATGCCAAAAGATATCTCATAGATTGGGTGAAGCAAGCTCTAGAAGCAAAGCCCACTCCTGCTACAGCTTAATGTGATGTTTTTGTTTCTTGACTCTTAAGCTCTGTATACTCCATCTATATTAGTCGCTCAGGTAAGTATACCGGTTACGTGAAGCACACCAAATTTCATCTGGGGAAAAAATTATCGTCATCAAAGATTTATAGGTTGGAAGATAATGGTGATAGCATGGAAGTCATCAATCTGATTTGCAAGGATGAACCCGGTGTGCTAAGGGACATAGCTGGTACCGTCGCCAAGCACGGTGGCAATATCAAGTACGTCCAGCAGTTCATCATCGAGAAAGGTAGGCGTAAGGGAAATGCCCTGATTTATATGGAGATCGATATTGATAGGATGGGGGCACTCATCTCTGATCTGGATTCGTTGGACTCCGTGCTGGAGGTCACCACACCTCCTTCCTTTGATGAGATCTATGGCTCCCGCGTTATCATCATCGGCGGTGGAGCGCAAGTTGCACAGGTTGCCATGGGTGCGATCAATGAGGCAGATCGACATAATATCCGAGGCGAAAAAATCAGCGTCGATACCATCCCTCTAGTAGGAGAGGATACTCTGGCGGATTCCGTAGCCGCGGTCTCACGACTCCACAGGGCTGCAATCCTTGTTTTGGCGGGCTCGTTGATGGGTGGAAGGATCACCAAAGAGGTCGAGAAGTTACATGAAGCAGGCATTCCAGTTATCGCACTTAACATGGCAGGAAGCGTGCCAGATGTGGCAGATCTTGTCGTGACGGATCCCGTCCAAGCGGGAACGTTTGCGGTGATGCATGTGGCCAAGACGGCTGAGTTCGATCTGGAGAGGGTCAAGGGGAGGAGATTTTAGATTCGAACCTCTTTTTGATGACTTCTAGCTCGTTTGCCTCCAGCCCAAAATATTCCACGAATGCATCCGTCGTGGTGAGCATCTTCGTCCTCCTGTGTTTGGTGCTGACGATCAATCCTCTTTCTTCCAGCTCTGAGATATGCGAATAGGCGGTGTTACCTCTAATACCAACGACATCTGATTGTGTGATTGGCTGATGGTACGCTATCACCGACAATGTTCTGAGCACTGGCGTGCTAAGCTCCATGGGTGCTATGTTTTTCACCCTTTCTGCATATTCCTGCTTGATCTGCATCATGTACTTGTCCTTGATCTTGATCAGCTCAAGCGCAGTATCCCGAGTTTTATATTCCTCCATGAGGGTTTGCATTATGCTGGAGACTTTCCCCGGTGAACATTCGACAAGCTCAGCTAGTCCCGCCGTATCCAGTGCTCTCCCTGCAGCGAAAAGTGCAGCCTCCAGAATTTTTTTATCGTTCATCTTGGTCTAACGTACAGATCGCCAAATAGCTCCTCTTGCTCTAACCAGATTTGCTTCCGAGTTGCCATGAATAGCAATGGAACATATGTTCGGACGATGCACGAAGGCGTCCTCTCCTCGATCAGTTCATCGAACATGACATGATCTTGCTTTTTGAATTTTTTCCTCAGCTTACGCATGATCGTTTGGATCATGCTCTCGATCTCCTCTTCATGCGCGATCTTGAGCACCTCTTCTGTGGTAGGCATCCTCTCCACTCTCATAAGCCGCCTCCTCTCGCTTTGCTCCTTTCGTTCCATCGCTTTTCTCAATTCATCTATTAGCTCGCGAAGCGTCACAGGTCTCCTCGCCACTCTCATCCTTGGGCGTAGGGACGGATATTCATCCGTCTGGAAATACTCGGGCTGGAAGCCAAAGAACTCCCACTCGAATTCCTCCTCCTCTTTTTCTGCCAACACTTCTGATTTCATGCGCAAGAGCATTGAAGCGTACAGCAGCGTTCTGCCTGATACCCTGAGGTCTAGCTGTTTGAGCTCCTCCAGTTTTTTGAGAAACTTGTCCGTCACATCTATAATGTCGATGTTCCAAGGGTCGATCTCGCCTTTAGAGGCAAGGTCCACCAAGATCTCAACTGGTTCTATCAATTCAACCTCACACCTGTTATGCTGGAAATATTACCTTCCTGCATGGCTACGCCTATGGTTCTGTCTGCGGATTCTATCATCGGTTTTCTTATGGACACGACGATGAACTGTGCCTCTTTGGAGGCATCCTTGAGCATGTTCGCAACCCTTTCTGCATTAGAGCCATCCAGATACATGTCGATTTCATCGAATGCATAGAATGGGGCAGGTCGATGTTTCTGTATCGCTAAGATGAATGCCAGTGCTGTCAAGCTTTTCTCTCCTCCAGACATGGCATCCATGTGCTGTATTGCCTTCCCAGATGGCTCAGCTTTGATCGACAAGCCTCCAGCAAACGGGTCCTCCCAGTTCTCAAGTATCAGCTCCCCCTCACCATCTGAGAGTTGAGCGAATACATCCTTGAAATACGCATTGATCGCAAGGAAATTCTCCATGAACGCATCCTTCTTCATCTGTTCGTACAGTTTTATTCTGCTAAGGAGCTCATTGCGCTCCTCGAACAACACATCTCTCTTTTTTTGCAGATCATGCTGGCGATCTTGGACTTGCTCATACTCCTCTATAGCGCGCATGTTTACCGGCTCTAGTGCTGCCATCTCGTCTTCTAGGCGCACAATTTTTTCTTTTATGGTTTTCTGCGGAGGAATCTTTTCCGCATCTTTTATTCCTGCAGAGGTGATCTCCCTGTCGATATCGTTGAGCTGGATCTGTAATTCGTCCCTAGTGGACTCAACGGATCCCATCTGCATATTCACCAAATCCAGATTCCTCTGGACATCGCCCTTCTCAGTCTCCACCTTTGCCAGCTCACTCAACAATTCATCCCTAATTTCACGCAGATCAGCCAATTCAGCTTCTAATTCGCTCTCCCTGTCTCTTCCCCTTTCTAGGTCCTCCTCCAATGCGACGATTTGGCTCTCATACTCCTTTATCTTGTTCTTTAGCTGGCCCTTTCTCTCCTCCAGCGAGCCCAGTCTCTCTTTGAGCTCGTCTATCTTGGATGCACAAAAGTCCTTTTCCATGTGCAGCGCATTTATCCTAGCATCTATATCACGTGCTCTGTCCTCCAATCGTCGTATCTCCGTCTCTATCCCATCAGATTCTTTCGCCAGCGCTGGTATTTCCGACCCCTCAAGTTCGGTCTCTAATCCTTCGATCTCGCTTCCAAGAGCAGCAATCTGGTCATCCATTTTTGCGATCGAGCCCTCTAGGGATGCCATTTCATCTCCAAGTTTCTTTCTCGTGATTGATATGCTCTCGATCTCACCCTCTTTCGTCTTTGTCACTTCATCGTATCGATCTTTTAGCTCCTCTATCTCCACTAACCTCCTTTTCTTCCCAGCAATTTCAGTATCCATGTCCGTCGTACCTCTGAGCATGGAGGAGATCTGACTTTCGATGACATCAATCTCATCAAGGCAGTTTTGCCGTTTCGACTCATAGACGGTTATCTGTTCTGCCAATTTCTTTAGTCTCTCCTCCTCTGCTGCAACGAACTTGAATCTCGATTTCGGAGGTGAACCACCGGTCATCGCACCGCTCTTCTCGATCAACTCCCCCTCAAGCGTCACCATCCTTCTGGGCATCAATTTTCTCGCCGCACCTAGGTCACTGACCACGAGCGTATCTCCAAAAACATACCAGAACGCTGCATCGAATTTGGGATCGTATTCCACAAGATTTATCGCATAGTCGATTACGCCTTTTTTCTTGATCTCTTTCAATGACCCAAGTCGCATCTTGTTCAGCGGCAAGAATGTTGCTCTTCCAGCTTTCTCTCTTTTCAAAAACTCGATAGCACGTGTAGCATCCTCATCCGTGCTGACGACTACGCATTGCATTTTGCCACCAGCTGCAACCTCTAACGCTAATGCATATTTCTCATCGACCTTGCCCAGTTCAGCGATCGTTCCATAGATGCCCGCTAGCATGCGATCTTTTTTCGCGCTTAAAATTTTTTCAACGGCATGGTTGTATCTCATCTCTTCTGCCGCTTTCAGCCTTGCTTCGGTCTTAGCGTATTCTTGCTGGAGATTCCATAGTTTGCTCTCTATGTCGCTTAGTTCCTTTCTTAGGGCGGATTTTTTGCTTTCCAGATCGCTCGTGTCATCTGATATCTTGCCGAGTTCTCTCTCAAGCTCTCTAAGCTCTTTATGGATTTGTTTCGCCTCGCTCTCAACTTGGGAAATGCGCTCTTTGGCATTCGATATTTCCCCTTCAGCCTCGCTTGCTTCAGAGGACTTTCGCCTGATCTCATCGAGCAATCGGTCCTTTGTCCTGAGTAATTCGTTTTTCTCGCCTCTCTTTTGCTCTATCTGCTTTTTGAGTTCTACGAGCTTATCACGCATGTCAGCAAATTTTGCATCCACCTTTGCGATCTTATCCTGAGCTATGGATAATGCATCTCTTTTATCGCTCATTTCTGCAAGCACACTTCCCTTTCGAACCTCCTCCTCCGCCACCTGGGCAGCCAATCCTTCCACCTTGCGCTGCGTTTTGTCTATATCGATGAACGCTCTTCTTCGCTCCTTCTCAAGGTCGTCTATCTCGTTTTTGGAAAATTCGATGGCATTCTCGCAAAAAGTTATCTTGCCCTGGAGATTCATGATCTCCTCCTTTATCCGAATCTGTTCATCCTCTCCTTTCATCATGATTTGTTCATTTAAAGTGCCTAATTTTTCCTCTAGCTTCGATATCCTGGCTCTGATATCAGTTATCTCGCTTACTAAGTTATCTTTCCTTAAATTTTTGGTTTTCAGCTCTCTGATCACTTTTTTGAGCTTTCTATCAACGCTTTTCCGTTTTGCTAGCAGTGTGAATGCCTCATAACGACGTTTTTCATCCCGGAGCGCTTGGTATTTGAGCGCTTGCTCCCTTTCCCCAACCAATTGCTCTAACCTGGCGTTCACCTCAGAGAGGACGATATCAGCATGCTCTATGCGCTCCCTAACGGTTTCCAACTCTTTTAAGGATCGCTCTTTTTTCTCATCAAATTCCGCCACTCCTGCGATCTCATCTATGACTTTCCTCCTTTCCAGAGGAGTCATCTCAACAAGCCTGATGACGTCTCCTTGTACGACAACGTTGTACCCTTCTGGGAAAATCTTAGCCTTGGAGAGATATGTGTGCAGCTCGCCTAGGTTGCACGGGCTGTCGTTAAGATAGTAATGGCTATAGTATCCACTTTCAGTCCGCTGAATTCTCCTCGTGACTTTGATCTCATCTTGGTCGATGGGGAGCTCTCTATCAGCATTATCAAACTTGATGGTCACTTCAGCATGATCGGGATTTTTTCCATCACCATTGTATATGAGATCAGTCAGCCTTTCAGCCCTCATTATTCTGGAAGAAGACAGACCTAATGCGAAAAGGATGGCATCGATGATATTTGACTTTCCGCTACCGTTCGGTCCAGATATCGTCGTGAAATCGTCGAAAAACGGAATCTTTGCCCGTTTCCCAAAGGACTTGAAATTCCAGAGATCGATCTCTTTGATATACAAGGCGAATCCCATCCCTGTATACTAATAGGCGCAAAAAGAGCATATATAGCTTATGGTGCTAGATGGGCTTTAGCACATCCCTTCGAATATTGGCAGCTGCTACCAGCAAGAACACCACGACTACTGGTATCAGATGCGTTTTGATGATCTCGAACTCATCAAGCCACCAGAATGCCTTGATCGCCCTTGTGAAGGTAAGTACGAATGCTGTGCCCATCGCCAGAGAGATGAACAACCACACGTTCGATGCCTGTTTCGTGATCCCATAGTTCTTCACCGCATACATAAGGGCTATGAAGAAAGCCATGCATGCCAAGATTTTTATCGGCACAACGATCTCGATCATCCTCTTATCTCCGTCAGTCTCCTGTTGGAAGAGTAGCATGCATATGCGAAGATGATTCCAGCGAGCAATATGCATAGCCACTCCAATCTGCGAAAGATCATGAAAGAGTGAAACTCCCTCAGCACCGCAAATATCGTTGACAAAAGAAGGAAGCCCACTGCATATGTGAATATGCACCACCTTTTATCTTGCCTACAAACGGTGAGCATGTAGTAGAATGAGGGGATCAATATGACCAAGGTGATGATTTCTGCAACTTTAAATTCTGCTCCGTGCGTTATCATCGTCTCGGTAAAATATTACTTCTCGATTTGATATATAGTTTTCGACTAAATAAATTATCTCTTATATTTATTGTACAATTTATGACAAAATTTTGTCATATATTTCTGACAAAATCAGATTACATCTCTGGCTCTCACAACAACCCCTTGATCTTGTCAGCAGCTCTCTCCATCTCGACGAGAATCAGCCCCAATCCCGCCTCTGGGGAAGTCATGACGACCAAAAGGGCTTTGGGACCGGCACCAGTCGTAATGATCTTTCCCTCTTTGAATTCCACGATGAGCCTGTCTGGGACCCCCCTCCTCAGCTCCGCCGTTGCGGTCTCCGCCGCTCCTAACATGGTGGCACTCATCGCTGCAAAGGTCTCAGCATGAACGTCAGATGTCATGATCAGTCCGTCTCTTGAAATGATCGCAGATGCCTCTATGTTGCCGACGCGTTTCAGATCGCTTAGCTCTTTCTCAAGCATCTCTGCAACTGTTGGCATTCACACTAACTCCAAAAGGTCTTTTTGCGGCGATATATCGGGCAGTACTGTAGAAGAGGCAGTCGATCTCAGGATGGCGCCCATGTTCCCCAGGGCAGCCCAGACAAGTCTCATCGTGAAACGTATGCACACAAAACATGCTTTTCCACAGAACCCAACAACGTGCTCCCTTTCTGGCATTTATTCTCCGAGAATTGTAATACCAAACTATATATCATCTAGGACACGATAAAAATTTTCCTATGGCGAGAGCCTTCGCCTATCTCTTGGGAATAAGATCGCTTCCCGAATATTGTTGAGATCGAGCATGGTCATCAGCAACCGTTCCAGGCCAAGACCCCATCCTGCATGTGGTGGCATTCCGTACTTGAATGCTCTCAGATAAAACTCAAATCCTTCTGGATTTAGTCCTTGTGCCTCTATCCTTCTCAGGAGCAGCTCATGAGAGTGCACCCTCTGTGCTCCTGATGCGATCTCCATTCTGGGATGCATCAGGTCAAACGCTTTGCATATCTCCGGACGATCTTCATACGTCTCTATGTAATATGGTTTGATCTCCGTGGGCCAATCCACTATGAAGTAATGCTCGCTGATCTTTTCGCCGACGAGCTTTTCTGCCGCTGTATCCAGGTCATCACCCCATTCTATACCGCCAATGTCTATGGCTTCGTCATAGGACAATCGCTTGAATGGTACCTTTGGGATCTTGAGCCGCACGCCCAGAACGTCAAGCTCATGTTTACAACGCTCGGTCACATGCGAATATGTGCTCTTAACTAAGAGCTCTAGGATCGACATCACGTCCTCATGGGTGACAAAGGAAGCCTCTATGTCAACAGAACTAACCTCGTTCAGATGCTTGGTGGTGTCATGTTCCTCGGCTCTGAAGATCGGTCCGATCTCATAGACCCTATCTAACCCAGCTGCCATCATGATCTGCTTATATAATTGTGGACTCTGGCTGAGAAACGCCTCCTGCTCAAAATACGTAATCGGAAATAGCGCAGTCCCCCCCTCTGTCGCGGTGGCAACGATCTTCGGCGTATTGATCTCGACGAAGCCGCTATTTTCCAAGAACGTTCGAATTGCTCTCAGCACATGATGCCGGATTCTGAATATCGCCTGTGTTCTTTGCCGCCTAAGATCCATGAATCTGGAGTCCAATCTCGTATCCAGATCTGCGCTCACTTTTCCCGTGACGTCCAATGGGAGTGGAGACTCTGCCTTGTTTAGCACTTGGAGCTCACTTGGGATGATCTCATAGCCGTTGGGTGCCTTGTCCTCCCTTTTGACGACGCCAGAGACCAAAACCACGGACTCTCTGGCAATGCTACGCACTAGGTTGAATAATTTCTCATCCACCTTGCCCTTGGATAGTGTCACTTGCACGAATCCATCCCTATCTCTGAGAACGAGGAATGCAATTCCACCGAGATCCCTGATCTCATGGACCCATCCTGCTATGACCACGTTCTTGCCATCATCATCTGGCGTTATTTCCCTGGAGTAATGCGTTCGCAGCATGTTATCTTTCAAATCTCTTCTTGATCGAATCCGCATGTGCCTCAAGTCCCTCTGCTCTGGCAAGCGCTATTATGACGTCCTTCAGGCTACGTAGTCCTTCCTTACTAAGAATCTGGATGCTCGTCTTCTTTGTGAAGTGGTCCACGTTCAGACCAGAAAATACCCTGGCGTATCCACCTGTGGGGAGAACGTGATTGGCCCCATATGCGTAATCGCCTCCTGCCACTGGAGAGTATTCCCCGATAAATATCGCGCCAGCATGTTTGATCTTCTTAAGCACGCTCAGGGGATCGGAGGTCATCAGTTCCAAGTGCTCTGGTGCGAATTCGTTGATGAACTCAATCCCCTCCTCAAGATCACTCACGGTCAGGATAGCACTATGCTCTAGTGCTTTTGCTACTATGTCCTTTCGTTGCGCTTTTTTCCCTTGCACGTTCAACTTGCCACTCACAGCCTTCGCTAGTTCCTGGGAGGTCGTGACTAATATAGCAAGAGACATGGGGTCGTGTTCAGCCTGTGCGATCATGTCTGATGCGATGATCGACGCCTTTTTGCTCCGATCCTCCCTAGAAGGTTGATCTGCAAGGATCATGATCTCGCTGGGACCAGCAGGAAAATCCGTCTCCACCTCGTTGCGCACCAGCATCTTAGCAGCGGTCACATAGATATTGCCAGGGCCAACGATCTTATCGACCTTTGGGATCGTCTCCGTCCCGAATGCCATCGCAGCTATCGCCTGAGCGCCACCCACCTTATATATGCCATCTGCCCCAGCGATGTTTGTGGCCACTAGTGTGAGCGGATCTACCGTTCCGTCTGGCTTGGGAGGAGTGCATACTATCACATCTTCCACGCCTGCCACCTTTGCTGGAATGACCGTCATCAAAGCCGTGGAGGGATAGGACGCAAGGCCTCCGGGCACATATGCACCTACGCTCTCTAATGGCACGATCTTTTGGCCCAATGTCCTCCCAGGCGTAAACTCTGACAGCCACAGGTTCTCTTTTAACTGCTCTCCGTGGAAGGCTGCGATGTTGAGCGACGCTCTCTCTAGATGTTTAATGAGCTCTTTATCCATCGATCTCTCTGCATTTCGGCGCTCCTCTTCTGTGACCTCCAGCTCTTTCAGCTCAACACCATCGAATTTCTTGGTGTACTTGATCAGGGCAGCATCGCCGTTTTCTCGTACATCTGCTAGGATCTTCTTCGCTACATCCATTGCCTTTTCCAGATCCACCTCTCTGCGCAATAACCGCCCCATTTCAGCATCGCTCAACTCCGAGAGCCGTTTAATCATCATGCTCGGTCATCCTCTGCAAATTTAGTTCATTATCGAATGCATCTATTATCTTTCTTATCTCAGTTTGTTTTATACCTCTTAATTCTTCGGACAACTTCACCATGTTTGGTATCGCTCTAACTACATTGTCCACGATCGTTATGGTCGCCGTCCTGGACGTTCTGCTCAGCGGGTTCAGGTCTATCGCGATCACGGTCTTACCCATGCGTACTAGGGCTTCACATCTATCCCCATCCTCTAAGGGTACAAGCACGGCATCCGCCCCATAAATCCCATCTTTGTCCACCTTGCCTCTTTCATGCTCTATGCCGGGTATGCGCGCATCAGCCTTCTTCCCAAGTACGTTTGTTGCACTATGCGCCTTTAGATGGGCTATTATCTTGTCCATGCGTTCTTCAGTTCGATGGAACAGGTTCACCTCCAGCGGTGCACCTATGTGTTCGCTCAAATGCACGATCTCATCTGGTACCAGTGCAGCGGTGTTGCCGTTCACAGATATGACTGGACGCTCTGCAGTCAACAACGTTGCCACTGCAACTTTCGTCGCATGCATCGCCGCCTCGGTGGTCTTTTCCCCGATCAGATAATCAAATGCCTCACCTCTACCATGCGCTATTAGACCATGTGTGCAGACGATGCCAGACTCATATCCTTTCACGAGTCTCTCTCTGATCATCAATGATGCGTAGCGAGGATGATCCTTTGGTATCATAGCAACCGCTCCAAGGAAAAACTACGTTTTTCCCTTG
>JASEEV010000009.1:24483-50969 GCA_030019435.1 Methanocellales archaeon
CTACTGTTCAATTGACCATCCCCTATCAAGATGATCCTTTGGTATCATAGCAACCGCTCCAAGGAAAAACTACGTTTTTCCCTTGACCCTTTTCCTTCAAAGGGGGTTGGGCCCCCTCGAGGAAAAACTACGTTTTCAAGGAACCTACTGTTCAATTGACCATCCCCTATCAAGATGATCCTTTGGTATCATAGCAACCGCGCCCCCTCATGGCATATCTTGCATGTGTGAATGGGTCCGAACCCACATAGCACATCATGACCTCCTATAGCAAAGATGACCTCTCCCAGCATAGCCATGCTTGCCGTTCCACCTGCGGATTCGACTGCTTCTATTGCATCTGCTACAACATCGCTCATGAGTCCCGTCTCCATTGCAAATCTCTTGGACAAGCGCATGAAATCCTGGAATGTTGGGCGTTGAAGAAGCTCCTTTAGAGCAGCTCTCCCAGCCTGGTTGATTTGTCTTTTCACCCCCTCATCCTCCAGCACGTCTTTCGTCGAAATAGGGGCCAGCACGACATAGTTGATCTCGACATCGCTGACAGGAATTCTGTCTACTACACCAATGCCAGGCGCTCCAGGCTCCTTTCGAATTACCATCCCACCATGTGTTTGAGCTATCACGTCTCCCAAGCCCGTCTTGTTCTCGATCTCGGCTACATGGGCAATCTCTGCCGCACCATTATAGCTCAGATCAAGGGACAGCGCATCGTTCAGAGCAAGTGCAGTGCTTAATGCGCCGGCTCCGCTGGCGCCGAAACCACATCCTATCGGAACATCCATCTTGGTACGCACTTCGACGAAGTGCCCACTCGCCAATCTCCTCACGACGGACCTGGTGGTAGGCGCATCCATCTCGACGTCATTTATCCTCACGGATATGCCCTCTCCTTCTGCTACTGTGACCTCGGTGGTCACGCCTGCTTGCAGGGTAAATCCACAACCCCTGGATCCCATGTGTCTCTGGTCCAAGTGCTCGCAGATCTCAAAAAAACCGGTGATGTGCGATGGTGCATATGCTATGCTCATAACACCTCAACCAACGCGTCGATGACCTTCTTCGCTATGCTTCTCTTTGAGCCCTTGACATGCATGATCTCATTACCGATGATGTATACTTCGTTCTCATCCTCACCTATTCCACCCTTGCCGACGTCATTTGCTACCACCAGATCTAGTTTGTACTCATCCATCATCGATCTCGCTCTGGATATCAGTTCTTTCGTAGAAACATTCGTCTCTGCTTTGAAGCCGACCATCGCCAAATCAGGATGGTTTTCCCTGACCAATTGTATCAGCTTCGGGACCGGTCGTAGCGATAACGTCAGTTTCTTGCCAGAGGGAATCTTGCTAGGGCTTTTATCGACCGTGTAATCCGATATGGCGGCGGTGCAGATCAGCACATCACATCCCTTTTTCAATTCCTTCAGCACCACATCCGTCATTTGCTGAGCACTCTCGACATAGATGCTTTCGATCTCGGAATAGGGACTATATCCCCTCTGGACCAGTGTGACGTCTGCCCCTCTTATATATGCCTCTCTCGCCAGCTCTGCTCCAGTCTTGCCAGAACTACGACTCGTGAGTATCCGAATTGGATCGATCGCCTCTGCAGTCCCACCGGCGGTGATCAACAACTTTCTTCCCTGTAGCTCCTTCCTGCTGAGAACTCGCAACACGCATATGATGATGTCCTCGATGCTAGCCAGCTTCGCCTTGCCCTCCTCCATCCTTGGACGCACGAACTCTATTCCCAGCCCCTCTAGTCGCTTGATGTTTTCCATGACGATCGGATGTGAGTACATCGAACTATGCATGGCAGGAGCGATGATGATTGGGATGTCCGATCCAAGTGCGGTGGTGGCAAACGTCGTTACGGGGGTGTCGTCGATTCCGGCTGCGATCTTCCCGATCGTGTTCGCCGTGCAAGGGGCGATCAACAGCAGATCCGCTTTACCCTCTCGGTCTCCACACAGCTCAACGTGTTCGATCTTGCCGGTGAGCTCAGTAACCACCTCGTACCCAGTTGCATACTGAAGTGCGTGTGGATGTATGATTTTTTTGGCAGAAGGGGACATCACCGCCCGAACGTCTGCGCCACATCTCATCAGCTCTCGTGCCAGCTTGATGGTCTCGACGGCTGCTATGCTACCTGTAACACATAGCACGATTTTCTTGCCAGAGAGCTCCTCCTTGGAGCCTCTTATGTCAAATGCTGGATGAGCCAAGGGGACCACTGTTCTAAATCGTTTTTCAGGTTAAAAAAGCTTGTCAATTACCGACATAGATAAGGTCTTTGTCGTCGATTATCCATGAGTATGAAAATTCGTGATATAGGGGAGAGGGCTCTCATAGCTAGGATCTCGAAGTCATTGCCACATAACGTGGTCCTTGGTGCTGGAGAGGATGACTGCGCCGTCCTGGACTGGGGAGACGAGTATATTCTCCTCACTATGGACATGCTTCACCAGAGCACGGACTTTCCAGAAGGGATGACGCCTTGGCAGGTCGGTTGGATGTCCGTTGCCGTCAATCTAAGCGATATCGCTGCGATGGGCGCTCGTCCGCTCGCCATCGCCACCGCATTGGGGCTTCCAGCTGATACGGAAGTCTCTTTTGTCGACGAGATCATCGATGGCATGAGCTCCTGTGCAAGGAAGTATGGCGCCACCATCGTTGGTGGGGACACGGATGAGCATGATGAACTTACAATCGTCTGCACCGCCCTTGGTAGAACGAAAAAAGACGAGCTGTTGAGGCGTGCTGGCGCCCGCATAGGTGATCTGGTCTGCGTGACCGGCGAATTGGGAACGGCGGAGGCAGCCCTTAGAGCGATGAGCATGAGTCTCCCAGAGAGCGTCAGGAATGTGTTGACGAAGAAGTTGTTCGAGCCGCAGCCCAGAGTTAACGAAGGAGTTGCATTAGCTGAATCAGGTGTGGTGACGTCCATGATAGATATTAGCGATGGTCTGGCTCTCTCATTGCACGACCTGAGCGCGTCAAGCAATACCGGCTTCCTGATCGATGGGGATAAGCTGCCAATCTTGGATGAGACCAGAATCGTTTCTCCCGGTCTGGATTTGCCGTTATATGGTGGTGGCGACTTTGAGCTTCTCTTCACGGTCAAGCCGGATGGCATAGAAAGGGCAAAAAAGGCGTGCCGCTTTAGCATCATCGGCGAGGTCACTTCGGGCGATATCTTGATCAGAAGAAACGGCTTGACATCCAAGATAGAAGCAAGAGGATATGAACACTTTAGGTGAGGACATGAAAAAAGAGGCGATGCTATGGGAATCCCTTGATGAGAACAGGGTGAGATGTCATGTATGCGCCCATCAGTGCACGATCTCAGAGGGGAAAAGGGGCATATGTCGCGTCCGAGAGAATCAAAATGGCACGCTGTACACGCTGATATACAACAGCGTCTCCTCGATGAACATCGATCCCATCGAGAAAAAGCCATTGTTCCACTTCCACCCAGGGTCCAACGTGTTCTCGCTTGGGACGGTGAGCTGCAATTTCAGGTGCAAGCACTGCCAGAACTATGGGATTGCAGCCGCCGATGTGGGAGAGGTGTCAACACGAGAAATCACGCCAGAGGAATCGGCAGAACTTGCGAGGCAGTATGGCTGTGGTGGCATAGCATGGACGTACAACGAGCCGACCATCTGGTTCGAGTACACGTACGATTCCGCCCGATTAGCCAAGCAAGCCGGACTATACACGGTCTATGTCACCAATGGCTACTTAAGCGAGAAAGCACTGAGCACGATAGCACCCTACTTGGATGCAGCCAATGTGGATGTCAAGGCATTTGACGACGAGCATTACAAGCACATCAATAATGCGAGGCTGAATCCTGTCCTCAGAACGTGTGAGCGCATGAAGCAGCAGGGGATTCACTTGGAGATCACATACCTGGTGATTCCTGGGTATAATGACGATCACGATGAGCTCAGGCAGTTTTCAGAATGGGCTCTTGGCATCGGAGCAGACGTGCCGGTTCATTTCTCCCGTTTTTATCCGCACTATCAGATGACCGATGTTCCTCCCACGCCGGTCAAAACCCTGGAGGAGGCACATCGAATTGCCAGAGAGTGTGGCATACAGTACGTGTACCTTGGCAATGTGTATGGGCATCGGTATGAGAACACCTACTGCCCGAAATGCGATAATATCCTCATCGAGCGACATGGATACAATGTGATCAACCACCTCACAAAGAACAGTTGCCCGAAATGCGGCTGGGGCATATGTATATATATCTAAAAATTTTACATCGTATTTTAAAGTCAATGGCGTCTACTATAAGCGATTTTATCAACCGATAGGCTTAAATCCAGTGCGGGCAATATACATTAGAGGTATCACACTTGTCTTTTGAGATTTTTCTGGAATTTTAGAGGGGATGAGAAATTGGCTAAGGATGAAACTTATGATGCAAGCTATATCCAGGTGCTAGAGGGTCTTACTGCGGTGAGAAAAAGGCCTGCCATGTACGTCGGCGACACCGGTTTTGGTGGTTTGCATCGCCTGGTGTATGAGGTGGTCGATAACAGCATAGATGAGGCTCTGGCTGGTTTTTGCGATAACATAGAGGTCATCCTTCATAAGGACAACAGCGTCACGGTGGATGATGATGGCAGGGGCATACCAGTGGGTTTGGTCGAGAAGTACGATAAGTCCGCAGTAGAGGTCGTCATGACCATGCTGCACGCTGGGGGTAAGTTTGACGATAAGAGCTATAAGATCTCAGGCGGCCTGCATGGCGTCGGCATTTCGGTCGTCAACGCCCTGTCAGAGTGGCTGGAGGTGGAAGCTAGAAGAGAGGGCAAGATATGCCATCAGAGATATGAGAGGGGCGCTCCAGTGTCTGAGCTAAAAGTCATCGGTGAGGCAGAGAACACTGGGACGAAGGTCACGTTTAAGCCCGATAAGCAAATCTTTGAGACCACAGATTTCAGCTTCGATGTTCTATCTAATAGACTGCGTGAGCTGGCTTTTCTGAACAGGGGCATCAAAATATCCATCGTAGATGAGAGATCGGGCAAGAAACATGCGTTCCAGTACGAGGGCGGCATCGTCTCCTTCGTGCGGCATCTGAATGAGAACAAGAATGTGCTACATGAGGAGCCAATATACTTTGACAAGACGAGGGATGAGATGCAACTCGAGGTTGCGATGCAGTACAATGATGGCTATATGGAGAACATATTCAGCTTTGTGAACAATATTAACACGCGTGAGGGTGGCACACACCTGAGCGGTTTTAAGAGTGCGCTGACCAAGACCCTGAACGACTACGCTCGGAAGAACGGTTTATTGAAGGAACTGAAGGACAGCTTGAGCGGTGAGGACGCCCGGGAGGGGCTGGCTGCGATCATCAGCGTTAAGATGCAGGAGCCACAGTTCGAGGGGCAGACGAAAGCAAGGCTGGGAAACAGCGAGATAAGGGGCATAGTCGAGTCCATAGTCACCGAGGAGCTCGGCGATTTTCTCGAGGAGAATCCCAAGATAACAGAGAGCATCATCGGGAAATCGATCATGGCAGCCAGAGCGAGAGAGGCCGCTAGAAAAGCAAGAGAGCTAACCAGGAGAAAGAACGCCTTGGAGAGCAGCTCTCTGCCGGGCAAGCTGGCTGACTGCTCTGAGAAAGATCCCTCTAGATGCGAACTGTTCATTCGTTGAGGGCGACTCTGCTGGCGGATCAGCCAAGCAAGGTCGCGACAGGGTTTTCCAGGCGATCCTTCCGCTCAGAGGCAAGATATTGAACGTTGAGAAAGCTAGGTTAAACAAGGTCCTGGCGAGCAGCGAGATCAGGGATCTCATCACCGCTCTGGGAACGGGCATAGGCGAGGAATTTGACATTTCGAAAGCGAGGTATCACAAGATCATCATCATGACCGATGCCGATGTGGATGGTGCGCATATTAGAACGTTATTGCTAACGCTCTTCTACCGATATATGGAGCCGTTAGTTACGGTTGGATACGTCTACATAGCGCAGCCACCGCTCTATAGGGTGCAGAAGGGCAAAGAAGTTCGCTATGCGTATGATGAGGAAACGTTCCAACGTCTTCTGAAGGAGTTGGGACCTAATGCAAGCGTTCAGCGCTACAAGGGCTTGGGTGAGATGAACTCAGACCAGCTATGGGAGACGACGATGAATCCCAGCACGAGGATCATGCTGAAGGTGACTTTAGAAGACGCTGTGGAGGCAGACCGGATCTTCACGATATTGATGGGCGACTTGGTTGAGCCCAGACGAGAGTTCATACAAGCGCATGCGAAAGAAGTGAGAGTCTTAGATGTCTGAACTGCCAGTCAACATTGAAGACGAGATGAAGAGCTCGTACATCGACTATGCGATGAGCGTCATAGTTGGGAGAGCGCTTCCAGACGTCAGAGATGGACTGAAACCCGTCCACCGAAGAATTCTCTATGCCATGCATGAGCTTGGGATGAGCTCTGACAAGCCCTATAAGAAGTCAGCACGAATAGTGGGAGAAGTATTGGGTAAATATCATCCCCATGGCGACGTTGCCGTCTATGATTCCATGGTCAGAATGGCTCAAGATTTTTCCTCCAGATATGGGCTCATCGATGGGCAGGGAAACTTTGGCTCTGTAGACGGTGATCCTGCGGCTGCGATGCGTTATACCGAGGTGCGCCTCTCCAAGATGGCAGAAGAACTGCTTGCGGACATCGATAAGAATACCGTGGACTTCGTGTCCAATTTTGATGGATCTTTAGAGGAGCCATCGATATTGCCAGCGAAAATACCCGTATTGTTGATCAATGGCTCAGCTGGCATTGCGGTGGGAATGGCCACGAACATGCCCCCCCATAATCTGAGTGAGGTCATCGATGGCACCATCCTCACCATCGATAACCCAGATGTTTCGACAAAGGAGCTGATGCAAGTCATCAAAGGACCTGACTTTCCGACAGGTGCCTACATCGTCGGCAGGGATGGGATCAGAGGCTCCTATGACACTGGCAGGGGCAGCATAAAGCTCAGAGCCAAGGCAGAGGTAAAGGAGGACAGGATACTCATCACCGAGATCCCATTTCAGGTGAACAAGGCCAAGCTCGTCGAAGATATTGCTAACCTCGTCAGAGAAAATAGGGTTAGTGGCATCGCCGATCTGAGGGATGAATCCGATCGGGCAGGGATGTGCATCGCGATCGAGCTAAAACCAGGAGCTAATACCGAGCTTATATTGAATCAACTGTACAAGCACACGCAGCTGGAGACCACGTTTGGGGTCATCAATCTGGTGCTTGTGGATGGTCAGCCAAGGGTGCTGGGGCTCAAAGACCTGATCTCGCAGTACATCGAGCATAGGAAGCAGGTGGTCATCCGCCGCTCCACCTATGAGCTTGATAAGGCAGAAAAAAGGGCGCACATCCTTGAGGGCTTGAAGATCGCTCTGGATAACATCGACGATGTCGTCAAGATCATCAAGCGATCGCAGACGATGGATGAGGCTAAAAAGGCGATCGTAGATCGTTTCGCTCTGAGCGAGGAGCAGGTTAAAGCGATCTTGGATATGAAGCTGCAGCGCCTGATCGCTCTCGAAAGGAAAAAGCTGGATGATGAGCACCTCCAGCTGGAGAAGGACATCTCCCGCTTGAGAGAGATTCTGGGTAGCGAGCAGAAGATCTTAGGGATCATCAAGGATGAGCTGGCGGAGATCAAGGAGAAATATGGTGATGCGCGCAGGACGGAGATCACCAGTGCGGAGCCCGAATTGAAAATGGAGGATCTCATTCCAGAGGAGATGGTCGTGGTCACCCTTACCAATGGTGGATATATCAAGAGGCTGCCCGTGGATGTGTATCGTCGCCAAAGGAGGGGGGGTCGGGGAATAAAGGGCATGAGCACCAAAGAGGAGGACTTTGTGGAGGACCTATTTGTTGCCTCCACACATGATTATTTCCTCTTCTTCACGAATCAGGGCAGGATGCACCGTCTCAAAGCCTATGAGATCCCCCTCGCAAGTAGACAGGCTAGGGGAAAGGCGATAATCAATCTGTTGAACCTCGCTCAGGATGAGAACGTCACCGCTACGATACCCATCAAGGAGTTCGATGATGAGCATTTCTTGGTGATGGCGACGAAAAAGGGCATGATCAAGAAGACCAAGCTAGTGGAATTCGACTCTCCCTATAAATGCCTGAGGGCTGTCACGCTTAAGGACGATATCCTGGTGGATGTCAAGCTGACGGATGGCAAGCAGGAGATCATTCTCGCCACTAAGCACGGGAAAGCCATCCGATTTAGCGAGAAAGATGTCAGAGCAATGGGACGCACCGCTCGTGGAGTAAGAGGCATAAGACTGCGAGAGGGCGATGAGGTCATTGCGATGGGCGTCATCATGGAGAATGCTACCTTGCTCACGATCACAGAGAATGGATATGGTAAAAGAACGCCCCTAGAAGAATATCGCAAGCAAAGAAGGGGCGGTAGGGGCATCATCAACATTCGCACCAGCAAGAGAAATGGCTCTGCTGTTGACATTCTGGAGGTCTTAGACGATGATGAGATCATGATCACCACCTCTGGCGGCATCATCATCAGAGAGCCGGTCAAGGAGATACGGATCCAGGGAAGAAGCACGCAGGGTGTCAGGCTGATGCGCCTCAGCGGAGATGACAAGGTGGTTGCAATAGCAAGAGTCGTGGAATGATGTGCTGTTGAGGGGGACGAAATATGTTGAAGACATGTCCTGGCGTTAGAGATATCGTGCGGCCGGAGATAATATTGAGAACATGTCCAGCCTGTGGAGAGGATGTGGAGTTTTTTAGCTATGAGACCGAAGCAGAGTGTTCCTCTTGTGGGAGAACGTTGCATAGGGAGACCACCCTCTCATGCATCAGTTGGTGTAAATATGCATCAAAATGCATCGCCGACCTAGTGGAAAGAAAGCTCATAACTCTGTCCAGGGCTGAGGAACTCAGGAAAATGGCTGAGAAGACCAATAGATAGCTATCTATTCTGCATCATCAGAATTTATAATAAACCCACCTACTTGGTTGCCAGAATTTTGACATTCGGAAGTACTGAAAACACACCAAATTTCATCTGGGTGGGGTGAAACGGGATTGAAAGGATCAACCAAACCTTTTAATATGCGGAAAATAAGCCTTATGGGAGTTCTATGGAAATAGCATGGCTTGGCAATTGGTCTGGGGTTTTGGTTGGAGTCGTTGAAACTCTGGTCGTGGTCGTCGCTTCATATCTTGTTTTAAAGATTGCCAGGAGGCAGATAAGGGATGTCGGGGAGCGGGCAAAGCTCCCGCCAGAGCTGGTGAGTCTGTTTGATAGCGTGATAAAGTTCGCAATATGCTTCGTCGCATTCTATCTCATATTGGTCATATGGGATGTGACCAGCATCATCATGCCCCTTATCGCTGGTGCCAGCGTGCTGGCTTTGGCAATAGGACTTGCATCCAAGGACATCATCTCGAATGCCATCTCAGGCATATTCATCCTTTTAGATAAGCCGTTCAAGATCGGGAGCATCATAGAGGTCAGAGGAGTAAAGGGAGAGGTAATAGAGATCGGTCTGAGGGTCACGAAGATAAGAACAGAGGAGGGAGCCATTGCAACCATCCCGAACACGATTTTGTCAAGCGATATAGTCAAGAAGAGAAAGGACCAGTGAAACACTACTAGATCATGCCCATCTCTGCCAAGCGCTCAGGCAGATAAGTATCAGTGACGAAATCCAATCCATATTTTGCCAAGGACTGCTGCTCCGCCTTCTTGTTCAGCTCCAACTGCAAAGAGATCTCGCTTTGCCAGAAGTCCGTCTCAAATCTGGGATCGGAGAGCAATGAATGCAATGCTCTTATATCCTGGTCCGTCAGTTTGTCGGTTGGCAGCTCATAGTTGACGATATCGGACGGGCGGATGCCAACGAACATCGCCCCAGGAGTCGCCATGTATTCCGACAAATGAGCGCTTTTGATCGAGCCATAGGCAACTGATGCAAAGATCCGATAGGACCAGGGATCGCCATCCGTGAACACTGCTACTGGAAGCTTCAATTCCTCGCTCATCCTCTTCATCAGTCTGCGCGTGCTTCTGGCAGGCTGACCCTTCAAATGCACGACTATGGCGTTAAAGCGTTCATCGAACTCGTTCTCGACGAGCCTGTCACGCATGCCACCCGTCTCGATGGCGATGACGAATTTTGCATTATGCTCCAGGAACTCAAGAGAATCGACGTTACATGGAATCTGGTAGCCAGCCTCGCCTACATCATCTTGACAGTGGATCGTCTTGGTGCCCCTTCTCGTTTGCTCCCTGACGCGTATGGGACCCAGGATGGAGGCGCCGTCCTCCTCAGGTCTGATATGAAAGTCCTCCCTCTGGAGCGCGCTCACGATCTCGAGATCCTCGATCAATCTATCGCTTTCCTGCTGCTCCCCGAACTTCGCAAGATCCCAGTTCTCAGAGATGTAGTACAGTTCCCTCAGCGTGGAGGACTTCGCCTGCTTTAGCTGCGTATTCAAAAAATCGACCACGTACGAGGTCTTGAGTAGTTGGTAGGCACCCCGAGTCGTTTTCGCGCTTCTCGTGCTTTCTCGGTCGCCATACACCCATACTTCCGCCTCATCATCATACGCGATGTTGGCTTTCGTCCTGGTCGGCAGTTGGAGTGCTGGTACCTCCTCGTTCTCCAGCTGGGTGTAGAACTCCTCGATCAGATCAAGCAACTTCCTTTGCGTCTGCTTGTCCTTCTCAATCATACTACCCTCGCCCCTATTATGACCTCCTCGTCTATGCCTTCAGCTATTGGAGTTTGCAATTGTGGCGTTCCGCTACACTCGATCTTGTAGCAGAGCACTTTCTGCTCGCCTGGACCCAGGGATATCTTCCACACCAGATTAGTTGCGTCACCCATGTCCACTAGTTTCGCCTCTGGAGCCTCTACTACATCGTATTTGGATAGCTCGTGCAGCTTAAACGACCTGGCATGTTCGTCAAAGTTCCTGACCCTTATGGATACAACGCATCCATCATCCCTTTGCGCAACTTCCCTCTGGACTAGTATATTGCCCATGATCTTCGCTATCACCGGCCCAATGTCAGGCTCCTCCTTTCCCACTATAGAGGAGACCTTGGCAACCATCCTCGGAAGAATCTTCTTGATTATCTCCTCCTTGCCCTTACGCTTTTCGAGCAGTTTTTTTCGTGAGAGATAATTCTTCATGTCCCTAGCTATATCTTGGACCGCTAGCTTGATCTCGTTCATGATCTCTGGGATGTCGGCTATCGCGTTCTTCGACTCTGATGTGAACGGAACTTTCGTAGAAGCGACATGGACGAACACGACCGCTGGACCCACTGGAATACCATTTCCGCCAGATTGGTTCAGCTCATAGTTCCTCCAGTTCACCTGCTCTATCGCGTGGGTGATGGCACATCCTCCTTGCTGATATAGCAATGGCACCTTGTTGGCAAACCGCAATATGTCGATCCTATCCTCCTTGGGCAGGCTTCCACCAAATGCGATGCCAGCCTCCACGATGAAAGGATTGCCAGAGTGCACCGTAGCCGAGCGCGTGGTCGTGGAGATGAAATCGACATCATATTCCTTCTCAAGACCCTTGTAGATCAGCTCCTCGCCTATGGGAGACAGGCAATCCATTGGGGGAGCTTGGATCCTGACCTTTCTGAACGCCCCTAGGAGGCGCTTCGCCTGATCATGAGACAGCTTAGCAGGAATCTCATCCGGGTCGATGGCAGCAGCTTTGCATATGTCCTCTGCTGTCTTCCGCCCCATCCTGGAGAACTCGTTCATCAAGAACGAGATCAATTTCTGCCTGTCCGTGTAGCGTAGCATCTTGATCAAGGTGCCCAGTTCCATTCCGTCTGGATGCGGTTTGATCTCATTTGGCTGGCGGGGCATCTGATCCGTCGCCCTGTCAAACACCACCACGTTCCCATCAGGCTCGATCAGCGTCAGCCTAGCATGTGGGTTCACAATGGCAGTTGCTTTCATGTATTCATAGACGGACTGGCGTCTTCCTCTCACATAGGACGCCTCCATCTCCATCTCTATTCTGGTTCCATGAGGTCGGTCCCAGTCCGTAGTTCTTTCTACTATGATCTCTGGCTCATTGGTCTTGGTGTTGATGATCAGCTCATAGTAATGCGCAGGCTCGTTTATGTCGATCCTAGATGTTATCTTGGTAGGCTTGCCAGAGGTCAGCTGAGAATAGAGTACAGCGGCGGAGATGCCAATGCCCTGTTGTCCTCTGCTCTGCTTTAGCACGTGAAATCGTGAGCCATAGAGTAGTTTGGCGAAGATTCTGGGTATCTGCTCTCTGACGATTCCGGGACCATTATCCTCAACTGTGACCAAGCAGGCGTCTCCCACTCGGGCAATCTGCACCAAGATATTAGGAAGAATGGAGGCATCCTCGCAGGCATCCAACGCATTGTCCACTGCCTCCTTAACGCACGTGATGAGGCTTCTTGGAGCAGAGTCAAAACCCAGTATCTGTCTGTTCTTTTCAAAGAACTCGGCGACGCTTATAGCTCTCTGCTTTTTTGCAAGCTCCTCTGCAATCGCCATCTGTCCCATCCCCTCGTATATTCTTTATATTACAGCTCGGCTCCAACTATGGTCTGAGTTGACGTCACTCCCTTTATCTCTCGTATGGAATCGACTAGCTTGTTCAGCGTGCTTAGACCTTCAACTTCCATGATCACGACGAAGTCGTACTCGCCAAACACATGAAAGATATCCCTGATTCCATCGATACCAGTCAGTTCATTATAGACGGACTTTTCCTCCCCCGGAACGACGTTCACCATCGTGACCCCAACGACCATAGCTACCATCATAACTACATATCACATAGAGAACAAAAAGGTTATCGTCATCAGCGCATATTCTAGGCATGAATGAATGAGATCGTCGTCGTAGGGGATGTTCACGAGGGCATCAATTTTGGTTTTCAGATCGACCCAGAGACCGGACTTTCTGCCAGAGTGCTGGACATACATGACAATTTTGCCAGGACAGCGCAGTTTGCAATAGCAAACAAAGCGAAGCTTTTCGTCGTCCTCGGTGACCTCTTCGATAGAACGCACGTCAGCCCAACGTTCAGAGAGATGATAAGACGTGATGTGATGGAACCCCTGAAGGAAGCAGGCATACCGGTATGGATACTCGCGGGGAATCACGATCAGCCCAGGGGGAAGAAAGGCACCTCCATAGATGATTTTCGGGGCTATCCTCATGTCCGCATATATAGGAAACTAGCCGTCGAGAAGCTGGAAATCGATGGGAAGAGCGTGGGATGCATCATCGTTCCATACATGCACCCAACGCATATTGCAGAGCTGGTCCTAGAAAAGTTTGGCAAAGAGACGCCCCTAGAGCAGATCTTCGTCCTCGGACAAGAGTTGCTGAAACAGTGGATCCAAAACAGGGTAGATGAGCTGGAGGCGGACTTCAAGCTCCTCCTTGCTCACTATTATGTGGAGGGCGCGAGGCTGAGAGAGACCGCATCTCCAGAAGTACTGCCAGGCGAGTTCTCTTTTCGAAGGGACATGATCCCTGATGTGGACCTTGCGGTCTTCGGTCACGTCCACCTGCACCAGGCGATGCGCGTTCAGGGAACGGAGGTCCTCTATACTGGTGCAGTCGAGAGAATCGATTGGGGTGAAAGAGACGACAAGAAGGGCTTCATCGTGATCGATCCCTTTGCTGAGGAAAGATGGCGCTTTGAGGAACTGCCGACCAGGGACATGCTAAAGCTCAAAGTTGAAGTGAGCAACGAGGATCCAACACAGAAAATTCTGGATGCCATACCAGATGTTGCAGGAAAGTTGGTACGCTTGGAGATCGCCATGGGCGAGGGACTACGAAGCAAGGTTGCAGATTCCAAGATCGCAGATAAGCTGAAAGACGCGTTCCACTATGAGGTACGATGGACCGAGAGAACAGAGGAAAAGATCGGGTTTGTCAGCTTCACCATGGACCCATTTAAGCTGCTCAGGGACTTCGTAGATCTCAACTATGGAGACCATCCGAAGCATGACGAGCTCCAGAGAGAGGGAGAATCCCTCCTAAAAGAGGTGTTGTGATGACCCTTGAGTCCTTCTTCCAAGAGCTAGAGGAGAAACAAACGGGTGTAGAGAGCAAAGAGCTCCTCAGCGAGGGATTCGTCATAGATGAGATAGAGCTCAAGGGTTTCATGCGATATCTGGATGGATCATCAGTTCATTTTCCACACAAATTCACCGTGATCATGGGCAAGACCGGCACAGGAAAGACCTCTCTGTTGGACGCGATCACCTTTGCATTATATAAGCGCACCTCTAGAACTGATCTGCCCAACGTGAAAATCGAGGATATTTGCAAGCCCAGGGGACATGTAAAAATAGCGTTCAACCAAGGACCGAACCGATATGAGGTGACACGTGGCCTGGGGTCTTCTGGAACCTCTTACGTCACCCTCAAAAGAGATCGTCGAGCGATAGATGGCACCATTCCTGAAATCGATGCAAAGATACAGGAGATCATCGGGCTGGACTACGTTGGCTTCCGCAATTCAACGTTCGTCCGCCAGGAGGAGATGAAAGAACTGGGAGCGGAGACGGGCTCTCAACGTCTAGAGATATTTCAGAAACTTTTTAGGTTGGAAACGTTCGAAAAAGCGCAGAGCTTAGCGACAGAGAAATTGGGTCTCATCGCATTGGATATTAAGGGGAAGGAATCAGAATTAAACGTGAGGAGGGAACAGTTGACAAAGCTACCTGAGAAGCAGGAAGAACTTCAGTCACTGGAAAAGGAGATCAAGGCTGAGAAGGACGGGCTGGGAAAGCTGGAGGAAATCGTCGCCGAAAGGGAACGTCTGCGTGAGGAGCTGAGGAGCAAGCATGAGGAATTCTTGGAGACCAGAGCCAAGGAATCTGAGGCATCCAGGGCTATCATTGAGCTGAGCAAGAAGATCGAAAGGGCATGTGAGGAGCATCAGAGAACCCAGGAGCTTAAAGATCTGATCCTTGGATTAGATGAGGAGACCAGGGACTATGAGTCGCTGAGGGCAAGATGGGACATGCTAAGGGAAAAAGGACGAAAGATCACAAGTTTGGAGGAGCGAAAGCAGATCTACGAACGCCAGAGGCGCCAAGCGGAAGAGGAGCATAAGCGTGAGATGGAGCGGCTCTCCACCCTCCTTTGCGAGCAGGAAGAGAGGCTTGGCAGGATAACCACGGACATAGGTAGAGAGGAGGTCTTTTCCCTTCTAAAAAAAGAGGGCGCTCTAGGAGAGAGGATCGAGCGAATAGAACTGGAGATGGAGTGGTTGCGCGAGAGAGAAGATCTCATCGCAAAGCTGAAAAAAGAGCGGGAGGAATCGCAGAGGGAGCTGGGCGAAGTTTCAGCGAGGACGGAAAGGATCAGCGCAGACTCCTTTGTTTTATCAGAAATCCAAGAGCAAGTGGGGCGGATCAAGAGCGATATGGAGAGGGAGCAAGAGGAATATCATCTCAAGTCCGATGACATCGAGGAGGAGATCAAAGAAATTCAGGCTCAGATCGAGAGCGTTGCCTTCGGAGAGGCGGAGAGGGAGCAGCTAAGTGAGGTGGGACGAGTGTTGGAAGCCAAGCAGCAGAAGAAAGAGGAGCTAGAGCAGAAGCGGAGAGAGCTAGACCAGATTGGCGATGTTTCCAAGTTGATCGAGGATCTGACAGCTCAAAAGGAGCAGAAGGAGCTGGAGCAGGGGGACTTGCAGGCTTCAGTAAAAGAGCTCCAGATAGATAAGACTCGGTATAAAAGAATCGAGTCTGAGCTGAAGGAGATGGAGGAGAAACGAAGGAATCTAGAGGGAATCATTCACGAAAAAAAGGGCAAGGCAGATCAGATCAAAAGGGAGATCGAGGATCTCGTAAGACTCAGAGAACAGACCAAAGAGTTAGAGGAGAAGCTCAAGGAGTTGCAGGAGACGTCAGAGGTGCTCACTCTGCTGAAGGACAAGATATTCCACAAGAAGGGGATAGTGATGTATGCGATCAACCAGCTACTACCGCAACTTGCCCGCGAGTCCTCCATCAATCTCTCAGATCTGACGGATGCTAGGTTTAGCAAGGTACGGCTGACTCCTTATGAAGAAAACAAGGGCTATGGCATTCGTATCGATGTGGAGGGACCAGACGGAGAATTCCATGACGTACAAGAGTTCTCTGGCGGAGAAAAAACGCAGATCAACGCTGCCCTAAGGTTTGCAATTGCGAAGGAGCTTGCAAGTCTTCCACAGGTTGGCAGGACATTTGGCAGGATGAAGACGTTGTTCATCGATGAAGGCGATTTAGGCTCTCTAGATACAGAGGTCAGCAGGGAGCTCTTCGTCAAAAAACTCTTTGACATGGGTCAGTTCTTCGACAAGGTCATTTTGATCACTCATTTGACGGAAGTCGCTGAAAAATTCCCTGGCAAGATAAGGGTGTACATGACGCCCGATGAGAGATCCAGGATCGAGGTGATGACATGAACTTTGTCGATGCACTGGAGGACATCAAGAAGTATGGTCACCTTGCACACGAAAAAGACCAAACGATCTTGAAAGATGTTGCGATAGAGCAGTTCAAACTGGCTGAGGAGACGATGGACTTGGTGGCCATTGACGGCTCCCATTCCTTCGTGTTCGATCTTTCTGGGATCAAATTAGCTGTGATCAGGGTCTGTGCACTGGCATACGAGTTCGTCGTTGGCACAAAAACTGGCTTCAAGCTCAAGAATTCCTCGCTCGTTGAGCGCCCGATCGTGATCTCCTCACACGAGGAGTTCGTTGGGGAGCAGTCTGAGCTATACCAGAAGGTCTTTGAGCATGCAAGGAGGTCTCAATTAAACACTCACTCGTACATAGCCAACGAGTTCAGGAGATTTGAGGAATATAAACTCCTGAATCAGGTCTCATGCAATACTTCTGGGAGCATATTGGCGCTCGATGGCGCATTGACCACGCCGCCACCATTCCTGAGCGAGTTCGCAGGTATGATGGAAGACGCCATCAAAAGATGCAAAGAGAACGAGAACATACTGCTCGGTGTATCCAAGGACTCGGAGACACATGCGTTCGGCTCCGCATCGACCGATGAGGAGGTGCTGCTCAAGGTCCGCAAGCAAGGACTCCTCTATGTAAAAGTGCCGCTTGAGGGGACTTATCCCCAGTATGGGGATGTGTACTTCGCTAAGTTGCATCCGAGGGCGATGAAGTGGTTCAGGGTGGATATAGGAACCCGAGAACATCCGGATCACGTGTTCTCGATCCTAGCACATCATGCTAGATCGGAGCTCTGCCCGGGCTACATATATCCGCTACTGGAGGCACACCGACTTGCTGTCATGGTCCGAAGGCTTCATGACATATACGAAAAGATGATCATCGAGCTCGCGCCCAAATATGATATATCCCTCGAGGAAATTCTCAGGGGAAGAACGAACATCGATGGATCGAGGATGAGCATGTTTCATGAGTTTCTGGACAGGGTGAGCAGATGAAGATCGGAGAGGTCGTATCAGCATCCGTGTTAGGGGGCATCGACGCAAAACTGGAGCTTGACAACCCAGAGGACCTGAGGGTAGGCTATCCTATCATCGTAGAAGGGAAAAGATACGACTTCTACTGCGTGATCCAAGATATTCGCAACCCATCGGTGGGGATCGTCGAGCAAATAGCGGGCTCTGAACTTGGGTCGTCGATCGTGCCGATGGTCTCTCCTGGAATCCATGAAGGTATTGGACAGATGTTTTTTTCAAAAGCATTGCTAAAGCCGATTCAGCTGATAGATGATGTTGGTAAATTGCATGAGCCAGAGACGATACCACCGTATTTCTCCCCCATACGGTTGGCTACAAAAAAGGATGTGCAGAGAATGTACCAGCCCACGCCCGCTTCTCTTGCAATAGGAAATCTGAGGGGGATACCGGATTTCCAGATTCACTTGGACTTTGCCAGGCTAACGGAAAAACCATTCGCGCTTTTCGGGCGAACTGGAGCTGGAAAGAGCATTCTCTGCAAGATCATATGCAATGCCATCCTAGCAAAGGACGTTGCGAGCATCCTAATATTCGACATGCACCAAGAATACGGCATGTTCTCAAAGACCGACAGTACGCCTGGCTTAAAATACTTCTTCCCACAAAAGGTCGAGATGTTCTCCCTCGATCCTACGAACAAAGAGGTGAAGCCATTCATAATAGCCCCAGAGGAGATCACGCCCTCTGATCTCATCATCGCCTTCCAAGATCTATCGTATCCAATGATCGATGCCATCTATGCCATTGATAGGGCAAAGAAGGATGAGAGCCTCATAGATGCAATCAAGGGGGCAAAGCCCTCTGAGGGGCTCCATGCTGGTGCGCTCCAGGCGCTCCAGAGAAGGGTTGCAAGATTGGATAGATTTGCATTCATCCGATCCGTTCGGGCAGACGCATTCGACCAGCTGATGACGCTTATCAAGGCAAAGAAATCCATCGTCCTCGACTTTGGAAGATATGGGAGGGATATGACCGCATATCTATTCATCGCAAACATACTAGCGAGACGATTATATGATCTCTATGCTGAGAAAGAGGGGCTACCACGCCTCGTCTTGTTCCTAGAGGAGGCGCATAAATTTCTAGGTCCCCAGATCGCATCATACACCATCCTCAGCAGACTTGCTAGAGAAACGAGGAAGTTCAACTTGATTCTCTCGTTAATTGACCAGCGTCCATCGCGCATAGATGATGAAGTTCGGAGTCAACTAGCGAACAGACTGATTTTGTCGCTCAAGGAGCCAAACGACATCGCCTCTGCGCTGGCAGGCATCCCAGATAGGAGCACATGGGAGGGCATAGTTGGCGCGATACCCACACGGACGGTCTTAGCGGTAGGTGATGCCATTAGAGTGCCGACCGTCATCGAGGTCATGGAATACAACACGGAGTCGATGAAGCAGTTGGGCAATATGGACAGCGGCGAGATCAGGGACCTATCTAGGAACGTGGACAAGATATTTGAATGAGCGGAGATCATGAACCATCCTTGTTTTGATGAGAGAGCGCATTATCGTGTAGGAAGAATACATCTGCCTGTTGCACCTTTATGCAACATGAGATGTAGATATTGTGGAGTGGGCTGCAGCGATGATGCCCCAGGTGCAACCCGAAAAATCATGAGACCACAGGAATCGATTTCTGCGATAAAACGTGCTGTAGCTAAAGATCCTCGCATCAGGATAGTGGGCATAGCTGGACCCGGAGACCCGTTGGCAAATCCTCAAACGTTTGAGACGGTTGCCCTGGTTCAAAATCATTTTCCCCAGCTGCAGACCTGCTTGTGCACCAACGGGCTTCTGCTGCCAAATGAAATTCATCGGCTTCACCGCTTGGGCGTCGACTACATAACCGTGACGGTCAATGCTTTCACCACTCGTACGGCTAAAAAAATCTACAGGTGGATTTCTCTCGGTGGCAAAAAAAGCAAGGATTTTGGTCTGCTGCTTAGAAATCAGCAATTGGGAGTTCGCCTTGCGCACAAACTGGGCATCACTGTGAAGATAAACACGGTGCTAATTCCAAGGATCAACGAACATGAGATCGAGGATATAGCGCAATGGGCATCCTCCTACGCATACATCATGAATATCATGCCACTGATACCACTGGGCGAGTTCAAACGGCGAAAAAGACCCAGCTGTGCGCAGATGGACAGAGCTCGATTAGCAGTGAGCAAGCACATACGGCTCCTCACCTGCTGCAAGCAATGCAGAGCTGACGCCGTCGGAGTTCCGGGAGAACTGATATACCACAGGGACAAACCGTTCGCCGACAGAGCTGATCGAATCATATCAACACGATCTTGTGATAAAAGATGTCTCATTTAAAGTTGAAACCATTTTATCATCTTTCCTAAAGACTATGAATCAGTTCATAGGGTTCAACAAGCTTTATTATTCATATTCTCCAAGTTGTATGTGGAGGTCGTGATATTTCTGAGAGAAGACCTACGATCATGGAAGAGCTTGAAAGGATTCTCCCAGTGAGATATGAGCTTGAAAAAGAGGACATAGAGGTGGCTAGGGTTCTTTCTAATGATAAGGGCAGAGCAATCATCGAGCAGCTCGCAAAGAAGCCCTGTTCTTACCATGAATTAAGTGAAGAGCTGGGTTTACCAGCACCCACCATCCAGTATCATATCAATCGCCTTATGAGGCTTGACATCGTTGAATACGAAGAAGTTAGAGGTCTTAGAAACCAACCCACAAAAATGTTCAGACTCTCAAAGCCTGTTGGCGTGGTCTACGTCCCAGATGTGAGGATAAGGGCAAAAAATCGAGAGATCATTGAGAGCCATTAGGGTTCCAACAACGGTTATCCATGTCCTCCTCGTTTTGATCGGAGTTAACATCGCAAAGGTGTTTAAACATGCGATGCCATTGGCCGAAGAGATCAGAATAGCTACCTATCATAAAGTTGCTGTGCCTGGACTAATGACTTTCACCGACATTTGTGATGCCATAACCCTCATCGGACTACTGGTGATTGTCGGATGGCTGGCAGTGGCATATTTGAAAAGAGAGCGTGGCTAAAATGAAAGGTAGACTAATCTATCCTTGGTTTTAATTTTATTAATTCCTTCTCTGGTTTCCGCAGATATGGGTATGTACATAGTGCCACGAGAGGTTCACCTAGACGAATCAGGACAAAATGCAATAATCGCGTGGAATGGAAACGAAGAAGTAATAATTCTTTCAACTGATGTTAAAAGTTCTGAATCTGCCATCGTTCTCAGAATACTAACTTTACCATCAAATCCTACAAAAGTCGAAGAAGGGAGCTTTGATTCGTTTACAAAACTCATCGAGATCATCAACAAAAAAGTCAGAGCTATAAGGGAAAGAGAGATGTATGGAGTTCTTGGAAAGGTCGAAGCTCCAGGCGTTGAAATCACATTCCATGAAAAAATTGGTGCGCACGATATTACCATCGTGAAAGTCAATGACCTAGATTATTTCATAGATTGGGTAAAAGACTTTACTGTAAGCAAGGGCTTTGAATACAGCGAAATTCCCTCTGAGTTCAAAAATACGATATCAAGTTATCTAGGCAGGAACCTAAGGTACTTCGTCTTTGATGTCATTGAAACCAGTGAAACCAAACAAACTGTAAATCCTTTGGTCTATAGATTTAAATCAGATTTTCTATACTACCCACTTGAGATAACTGCTTTTTCAGATGTCGGCCTGAGTTACGCACATGTAAACATCTTCCTCATTGCAAAAGGAACGGTAAATAAAACAATTGTTGCAAATGCAGGTCTTTGGCCCAGAACAGGTTTTGACTACACAATTGAATTAAATAAAAAAGAGCTAGAAGAAGTTAGTCCGGAACTTGGAGCTCTATTCAAATCTGACCCACTTGTAATGAATGCATATTATTATGGTTCTCTCAATCGATTGAATAGGGATTTAGTGGTCTATGAACAGGACATCCATATCCCAACATTTTTTGATAAAATCTCCCAAAGCATTTCAGCCTCTTTGGTTTTCAGATATTCATCTGGAATGTGGGATGAGATCACTGGGTATGCTCCGATTTGGATAAAAATACTCTTGGCAATCATTTGGTTATAATCTAGGAGCTTATGTCTTATCTATTGTAATTATCCTCCTCTTGCTTCTTTATCATATAACATGGTTGGCAATTCCCGTTTTGGTTATTTTCACGTTGGTAGGATTTGCCATGATAGTTCTCTTAACTACAAAGTTTTTAGAAAAATAAAATTCTGCAAAGTGGGATTTTACATGACCTCCTCTGCAGTCATTGAAACTATCTTGCTGATCTCAGCTTGGAGCTTTGGTGGCAAACCAGGAATGTCCGTGTCAAGGAAACCCCTTGCTATGAGAGAGGTGGCATCACCTTCGCTTAGCCCCCTGGTCATCAAATAATATAGCTGCTCCTCAGCGATTTTTCCAACCGCTGCCTCATGGGTCAGATCAGTCCCTTCTGCCCTGCCATCTAAGCTTGGGTGGGCTCTAGCTCTTGCCTTGTCGCTCAATAAGAGACCTCTGCATTCCAAGTGACCACGTGTGTTTGGCTTGTTTCCTCTTAATAGACCTCTCATGTCTATCGTCGACCCATCCATTATGACCGCTCGAGAGATGATCTCTCCCCTGGTCTCTTCTGCTGAGAAGATTATGCCGCTACCAACATCGATGTTTGATTTTCCCCTGCCGAAAATCAGATTCCTGAAGCTTGCTCTTGCTCCTTCACCTTTCAGGATCACAGTGGGATACATCTGGATGGACTTAACAGGTGTCAACAAGATATAGTTCATGTTCAGCGTCCCATTTTCCTCGACGATGGCCCCCATCCTCGGGCGAACGTGAAAGTTTTGTCCCCAAGAATGTATCATCGACCAAGTTACCTCCGCTCCTTCCTTGATGTAGATCTCGGTCGCAGCAATGTGGGCTGCTTTTTTGCACGCAGGATGGACGGTGCAACCAGTTATCAAGTGTATCCTTGAGCGTGGTTCAGCGATGATGAAATTATGTGGTACTTGCGCCATCATGTCTGTGCCCATGAACAAACAAGCCTGGATTGGATAATCTATCTTAGCGCCCTCCTGCACCCAAACAAATGCACCTCCAACAGAGTTCGCTGCCACATATGTGGTGTATTTGTCCAATCCCATGGGCAGCTCTCTGAACCAGTATTTCTCAAGCCAGGGATAAGTTCGAACGGCATCATCCGTGCTAAGGACAATCAATCCTTCTGGTAGGTGTTCTTTTAGCCATTCGGTGTACTTCAGATAGACCACATCGTTGTCGTACTGGAAGTACGTGCCACTTCTATATTCCTCGTCATCTCTTGTCCCCACAGTTCTGGAAGCACTCCTCACCGCCTCGCTGAGCTCAACGATCTCATCGACTTTTCCATGGGAAGGCACTTGCATGTTAAAAACATCCAGATCGACATCGGAGCCATATTTAGCTGGCTTTGCCCTCTTCAGCATCTCTTGAGCTCTCTTTCGCTTTTCGACATACCATTTCGGTTTCATGCGATCATTTCCCAAGTTCGGGCATGAGACTCTCAAGTTCTTTTTTAAGCGCAGGCGGACAGATATCCACGTATGCGCAGTAGCCCTGTTCCTCTATCTTTGATAGAATATCCTCTGGATCTCCACTAACGAGGATCATTCCACCGCACATCACATGAGCGAAGTCTGCCTCTATATATCGCAAAACGTGCCTATAATGGGTGATCAGGAGCAATGAGCTCCCAGTCTCCTTGACGAAGCTGTCCACTCGCCCCCCGATCAACTTCAGAGAGTCAATATCCACGCCGCTATCAGGTTCGTCCAAGATCGTGAGGCATGGATTCATCGCCAAGATCTGTGCTAGCTCCGATCTTTTTCTTTCACCGCCTGAGAAGCCAACGTTCACGTCCCTGTCCCTGAAATTTGTGGGCAACCCAACTTTCTTGAGTACCTCGGTGGCAAATCTTTCTTCCAGCTCCTTACTCGGGTCCCAAGGCTCCTTTCCGCCACAAAGACGGATTATATCGCGCAGTTTCACGCCTCTTATCGAAGGAGGAAACTGGAATGCAAAACCTATCCCCTTTCTTGCGCGTTCATCTATAGATAGGTCAATGAGATTTGTCCCATCGAAAATTATCTCGCCCTTTGAGACCTTGTAGGTGGGCATTCCTATTATCGTCATGGCCAACGTGGTCTTGCCGGATGCGTTGGGACCCAAAAGAACATGCACCTCTCCCTTGTCTATTTCTAAATTGACCCCTCTCAAGATCTCCTTGCCACCTACTTCCACATGAAGATCCTTGACCTCTAACAAAGCCATATTCTCACTAGCTAACGTTAACGGCGTTAACAAAACTTAAATGTTGTCGTATTAAATAGTCGTTTGATGATGATCAACAAAACACGTTTTGGCAGCATCGAGATAGATCGTAGAACTTACGACCATGATGTTTGGATGTTTGCCGACGGCACGATCCAGAAGCGTGATAGGGGTCACGAGTTTACGGAAAGGGAGCTTCAAATGCTTCTTTCAAAGGGCTCACCAAAGATCGTGGTGATAGGAACCGGGCAGTCAGGCGTATTGAGACTATCCCCAGGGGTCAAGCGACTTGCGGATGAGAGGGGCATTGAGATCATCAGCATGATTACGCCCAGAGCGATAGCAGAGTATAATAAGAAGTCAGAAAAGGAGTTAGTTGCAGCCGCATTTCATGTGACTTGCTGATATGGTGCTCGTATGAAGGATTCGTTATGCGCCGTATGCAAAGGAAAGGGGTTGTGTGGACGACCTTGTCCGATACTCGCCAAATTCAGAGCAACGGAGAGGATATCACCCATAGGCGACAGCATCTCTGGTGCTTCCCCGCCTTCAGTCTTTGTTGGACGGATGGGATATCCAAATATTCGAGCAGGTCCATTGGTCCCGCCGCTGATAACCGCTAAGGATGCACCGGTCTATGATGATCCCAGGAGTTGGTTGAGCAAGAGTATCGAAGATGTCATCAGCCTACGCTCGAACTTGGTCAGATCAAATCTCAGATTAAATGTCAAAGATGCTCGCATTTCCACGAACAGACTCTTGGTCAAGATCCAGGAGCTTGCGATGGCATCTACGCCGGTCGACACCGAAGTCCACTTCTACAAACCCCCTAAAAGGGAGTTGCGCTTCGATGATGTTCTGAGTCCAATGGGCCCTTCTGGCATGATTAAAACCTTGGAAATAACAGAAAACCCATCGGTTCCTCGAAAAGTCGATCATTTGGTCTTTGACACCGATGTCTTAGCTAGGGATGCAATAGGAGAGCTGTACAAGGGCGATATCTCGACCTACTATATATGTAGACTCCTCTCGGTCGGACTGCTTGGGAGACAGGGCGATCGCAGACTTGTTCCAACGAGATGGTCGATCACAGCAACAGATGATGTCATCGGCAAAGAACTGATCACTCAGGTCAAAAGTTACTCAGAGCTAGATGAGATCAGGGTCTTTAGTGCTCAAAAATTTGGCAATAGGTTCGAGATACTCTTGCTGCCCAAAATTTTTTCATTCGAGTTGATAGAGATCTGGTTGCCAAAGTCCGTTTGGATGAGCAAGGGAACATGGATCGGAGAGGATAGGGAGGGATACGATGGTAGGACCACTTATTCCCACTTGGCTGGAGGATATTACGCTGCACGGCTTGGCGTCCTTGAATATCTGGAGAGGATAAGAAGACAGGCATTGGTTTTCGTCGTGCGGGAGATCCTCCCAGACTACTGGGCGCCCCTGGGTAGCTGGGTCATCCGAGAGACCGTACGGAATGCTATGGCGCAACAACCGAAAAGATTTGACGCCATAGAAGAGGCGATAGGCGATCTTGCGATGAGAATACGAACCCCCTTGTCGAAGTGGAGAACAAAAGCGAAACTCCTAGCAGACTACAAGTTTCAGAAAACGTTGGCAAATCTTTTTACCGACAAAACACGAGAATGTTCATCATGCTAGAACGGCTTGGCACATGGGACATGGTAGCCATAGTGGTTGTGATTGTGCTGATCTATGCACTCATCTATCCACGATACCAGATCTGGGGGATACAGCACAAGCGTCTTAAGAAGATCCAAAGGATGGAGCGGAAATGGAAATCAAAGGTACTAACGATGATCCACCGCAAAGAGGCGATCTCGCTGTTGGGCATACCAGTCTACCAGTTCATCGATGTTGAGGATGCAGAAGAGATCCTCAGGGGCATTAGAAAAGCAAAGGGTCGTCCAATAGACTTGATCATACACACTCCTGGAGGACAGATGCATGCATCCATCCAGATCGCTCGCACGCTTAAGAGTTATCCGGCTAGAACCCGTGTGATGATCCCACACTATGCGATGTCCAGTGGAACGATCATCGCATTAGCAGCGGACGAGATCGTGATGGACAAAAACGCCGTGCTCGGACCGATCGACCCGCAAGTCGGTGACTTCGTCAGGGGAATATTCCCAGCACCATCTTGGGTACGCATATCAGAGCACAAAGGGACCGATGCAGACGATGCCACGTTGATCATCGGCGATATTTCCGAGAAAGCACTGGATTTGATGCGCTCGGTAACGAGAGAGCTGCTTGAGGATAAGTTCTCGGACAAAGAGAAGCTGGATAAAGTGGTGGAAAAACTGGTCAGCGGAGAGATGGTGCACATCCACCCGATATCAGCCAGCGAGGCAAGGTCGCTTGGACTGCCAGTATCTACGGAACTACCAGAGGAAGTCCATGAGTTCATGAGTCTATATAGGGCTGTCAAAGCAAGCGTGCAGTACCTGTAAAAATGCGCCGGCCGGGATTCGAACCCGGGTTTATGGCTTGGCAAGCCATAGTGATAACCACTACACTACCGGCGCAAGGAAAAACTGCGTTTCCAAGGGACTTCGTCCCCTTGACCCCTACGGGTTTCA